>JAGLLX010000016.1 GCA_023140255.1 Minisyncoccota bacterium
ACAGGTGCTGCTCAAATGGATGGTGCTATTTTGGTAGTGGCTGCAACTGACGGAGTTATGCCTCAAACAAGAGAACATATCTTGTTAGCAAAACAAGTTGGAGTACCTAAAGTTATCGTATTTTTGAATAAATGTGATATGGTTGATGATGGTGAAATGATTGATTTGGTTGAAGAAGAAGTGAGAGAATTATTAACAAAATATGAATATGATGGAGAAAATACTCCTGTAATCAGAGGTTCAGCTCTAAAAACTTTGGATGCTACATCTGCTGATGACGAAGAAGTTAAAAAAGTTCTTGAATTAACTAAAGCTCTTGATGAATACATTCCTGTACCAGAAAGAGATATAGAAAAACCTTTCTTAATGCCAGTTGAAGATGTTTTCTCAATTGAAGGACGAGGAACTGTAGCAACAGGAAAAATTGAAAGAGGTGTTGTTAAAGTAGGAGAAGAAGTAGAAATTGTTGGTTTGAAAGAAACTACAAAAACAACTGTAACTGGAGTGGAAATGTTCAATAAATCTTTACAAGAAGGAATGGCTGGAGATAATGCTGGAATCTTGTTAAGAGGAGTTAAAAAAGAAGATATTCACAGAGGACAAGTATTAGTAAAACCTGGATCAGTAGTACCTCATACAGAATTTGAAGCAGAGGTATATATCTTGAAGAAAGAAGAAGGAGGACGACACACACCTTTCTTTTCTGGTTATAAACCACAATTTTACATTAGAACAACTGACGTAACTGGAGATGTAACTTTGGCTGATGGTGTAGAAATGGTAATGCCTGGAGATACTGCTACTTTTAAAGTTAAACTTCAAGCACCTATTGCCTTAGAAGAACAACAAAGATTTGCTATTCGTGAAGGAGGAAGAACTGTTGGAGCAGGGGCTGTAACAAAAATTATTGCTTAAGTTTTGGTAGTTAATAGTATAAAAAATATATGGCTGTAAAAGAAAAAGAAGCTGTTAAAAAAACAGCCCCTAAATCTAAAGTTGGGGAAATAAAAAAAGAAACAAAGAAAGCGACTACTAAAAAAGTTGCATCTATTAGTAAGTTAAGAATTAAGGTGACTGCTTATGAGCATAAAGTTCTTGATACTTCTGTTAAACAAATAATGGATACTGCTTTTAAATTTGATGCAAAAATTCGTGGTCCCATTCCTCTACCCACAGCTTTTAAAAAATATACTGTTAACCGATCAACTTTTATTTTTAAAGATGCTAGAGAGCAATTTGAAATAAGAATACATAAAAGATTAATTGATATTCTTAGTCCTTCACAAAAGGTAATTGAAGCTTTAACTAACTTGAATTTACCTGCTGGAGTGAATATTGATGTTAAGTTGATGTAATTTAAAAAATTTTTAACCAGCACCACTTTTCCTTAGGGAAAAGTGGTGCTGGTCTACGAAAATCCGTTGGAATTTCCTTGCAAAAATTCTAAATAAAGCATATAATCCGTGCATTAACTTACTTATATTTAAGATGAAATTTATATTAGGTACAAAAGAAAAAATGACTCAAGTCTTTGATGAAAAAGGATTAGTTCAATCTGTGACTGTTTTGCAAACAGGACCTATTGTAATAACTCAAATTAAAGACGTTGATAAAGATGGTTATTTAGCTATTCAGGTTGGCTTTGGTAAAAGGAATGAGAAGAATATAAACAAAGCTCAAAAAGGTCATTTTAAAGATTTGGGCAACTTTAGGTATCTAAAAGAATTTAGATTGAAAGATACAGGTGAATATAAAGTAGGAGATAATATTGATATTTCTGTTTTTGAAGAAGGAGATATTGTAAATGTAAGTTCTATTAGTAAAGGAAAAGGATTTCAGGGTGTGGTAAAACGACATAATTTTGCTGGAGGACCAAGAACTCATGGAAATAAACATCAAGAAAGAAAACCTGGATCTATTGGAGCGACTGGACCGCAAAGAGTTTTTAAAGGAACTAGAATGGCCGGACGAATGGGATCAGATAGAACTTGTGTTAAAAATTTAGAAGTAGTTCAAATTGATAAAGAAAATAATCAATTATTAGTTAGAGGAGCTATAGCTGGAAGAAAGGGTACTTTAGTAGAAGTGGTTACTTCATAAATTTATAAAAGAGATTATGGAAACTAAAATTTACGATCAAAAAGGAAAAGAAGCAGGAAAGATAAAATTACCAGAAAGTATTTTCTCTTTATCTATGAATGAAGACTTGGTTCATCAAGTGGTTGTTTCTATGGCTTCTAATTTAAGAAATCCTATTGCTCATGCTAAAGATAGATCAGAAGTGAGAGGAGGAGGAAGAAAGCCTTGGAGACAGAAAGGAACTGGTAGAGCTCGTCATGGATCAAGTAGATCTCCTATCTGGAGAGGTGGAGGAGCTACTTTTGGGCCTGTAAAAGAAAGAAATTTCACTAAGAAAATAAATAAAAAAATGAGAACAAAGGCTCTTTATATTATTTTGGCTGAAAAGTTTAGAGATGGAGAAATTTTGTTTGTTGATAATATTTCATTAAAAGAAGCTAAAACTAAAGAAGCTAAAGGAGTTCTTGAAAATCTAAGTAAAATTAAAGATTTTGAGATGATTTTAAATAAAAAGAAGAATTCAACTTATTTAGCTTTAAGCGGGAGAGATACAAACACGGAAAAAGGATTTAATAATTTTGGGAACATTTTTATAAACGAAGTTAGAAATTTAAATCCATTAGATATTTTGAAATATAAATATTTAATTATTACTCAACCAAAAGAATCTTTATCTTTCTTAGAATCTAAGTTAGATCAAAGTTCAAAAGTAGTTAAAAAAGATGTTGCTAAAAAAGAGGTAAAGAAAGTTGTAAAAAAGGCTGAAAAGAAGGAAACTATAAAAAAGGTTGTTGCTAAGAAACCAGTAAAAAAAGTAGTTAAAAAATAATTAATATGGATAAAGAAACAACACAAAACAATAATTTTAATATTGAAAGAGTTTTAGTAAGACCTAGAGTCACTGAAAAGGTTACTATTAATGCTGAAAACAATGTGTATGTTTTTGATGTTGCTATAGATGCAAACAAATTTCAAATAAAAGAAGCAGTTGAAAAATTGTATAATGTTATTCCTATGAAAGTAAATATTACAACTGTTCCTGCTAAAAGAATTGTATATAGAGGAAAAAAAGGAATAAAATCACAAGGGAAAAAAGCATATGTTTATCTAAAAGAAGGAGATAAAATAAGTATAGTTTAATTATTAAAAGAGATAAGATTTAGGATTTAAGGAATAGAAAAATTTGCAGAGTAAATTTTTCTAATAACCTAACAACCTAATGTCCTAATCTACTAACTAATTATAGTTCGCAGTAGCTGAAAATTATTGTTTACCCGCCGAGGCGGGCCAAAAATATGAAAAGATATAAACCAACAACACCATCAAGACGAAATATGACAGGGGTAACATACCGAGGTGTTTTAACTACGGATAAACCACATAAATCTTTAACTGTCGGAAAAGCTAAAAGAGCTGGTAGAAATGCTTTTGGTAGAATTACAGTAAGACATAAAGGAGGAGGTCACAAGAGAAAATATCGTTTAATTGATTTCAAATATGATAAAAAAGATATTCCTGCTAAGGTAGAAACTATTGAATATGATCCAAATAGATCAGGTTTTATTGCTTTAGTTTGTTATAACGATGGGGAAAGAAGATATGTTCTTGTTCCTAAATCTGTAAAGGTTGGAGATAAATTTCTTGTATCTGAAAAAGCTGAATTAACAGCTGGAAATAGATTACCTTTATCAAAAATTCCTGTAGGTACTTTTGTTTATAATGTTGAATTAAAACCAGAAGGTGGGGCTAAAGCAGCTCGTTCAGCAGGAAACTATATAGAGGTAGTAGCTCAAGATGGAGCAATGGTTCATTTAAAAATGCCTTCATCAGAAGTAAGAAAAGTGTCATCAAGATGTTGGGCATCTATTGGAGAAGTTTCTAATGAAGAACATAAATTAGTAAAAATTGGTAAGGCTGGTAGAAATAGATGGTTAGGAAAAAGACCAACTGTTAGGGGTATGGCAATGAACGCTGTGGATCACCCAATGGGAGGTGGTGAAGCTAGAGGAAGAGGACGAAGAAAACATAAGAAAACAAAACAAGGTAGAATGGTTGATCCAGGAGTAAGAACAAGATCACCAAAGAAATACTCAAATCAGATGATTGTTAGAAGAAGAAAGACAATAAGACAAAAATAACCAAAATAAAAAAACAACTCCATTGAGTTGTTTTTTTATTTCGCTAATCCTCGGCTCTATTGAGCCGAGGATTGGCGAAATTTTTGTTTCTGTAAGATGCTTTATGGTATAATAACAAATAATTATGTCAGATAAAAAAGAAAATTCAGTTTTACAAGTATTAAGAAATACTATAAGAATTGCCAAAGTATCCTTTAACGAAAATAAGGTTTCTTTTTTGCTGATTTTAATATCTACCTTATTGATTATGGCTGGACCTTTTTTAAGTTCTGCTATTTTCGCTAAAATCTTAGATGAATTAGTTTCATTATCTGGAGAAGGAGTCCTTTCTGAAAGTATTATTTATTTAATAGTCATTTATTTACTTTTAAATATTTTGATACCACTAATAATTAGATTTAAAAATTACTTAGAAAATATCCAATGGTTCTTTTTAGAGGAAAAGTTTGAGATGGATTTAATAAATAAAAAAGGGTCTATTGATATTGCCACTAGAGAAGATCCTAAAGAAAATGATTTAATTCAAAAGGTTACTGAAAATGGGGTTATGCGATGCCAAAACTTTAACGAGAGAACTTTTCTAATTTTAGAAAATTTTACTAGTGTTATTGTTGCATCAGCCATTCTTGTTTTCTTTAATAAGTATATATTCTTTGCAATTTTAATAGGAACTATCCCAGGGTTAATAGTTGAAATTAAATATGCTAAAGATGTTTGGTCTATTCAAAATAGTAAAGCTGAAACAAAAAGAAGGTTTTGGAATTTAAAGGAACATTTTCAAAATGCCGGTAATGCAGTAGAGCTTAAAATTTTTCAAAATACTAACTTTTTTTCTAAAAGTATTCAAAAATTATTTAAAAACTTTTTATCTGAACAAAAGAAAAATGAAGATAAGAAATTTAAATATGTATTTTTTGCCCAACTATTAATTCAAATAATTATTGCTGTTTCTGTTTTGTGGTTTATTGTTCAGGTAGTTTACGGCGCTATTACAATAGGAGCACTTTCTTTTGCTGTAGCTTCTATAAATAGGCTTAGAGGATCTCTAACAGCATTATTCTCTAGGTTTGGTAGGCAATACCAGAGTTCTTTGTTCATAACTGATTATTTTAAATTCTTAGATAAAAAAGAAGTAATTAAAGAGCCTGAAAGGGGGGTTAAATTAGATAAAAACAAGGTTCCAGAAATTATCTTTGAAAATGTGTCATTTGCTTATCCTAATACAAAGAAAAAGATTTTAAAGAATTTTTCTCTTAAAATAAATAAGGGTGATAAAGTGGCTTTGGTGGGAATAAATGGAGCAGGTAAAACTACTTTTGTAAAATTACTTTGTCGTTTTTATGATCCAACCGAAGGAAGAATTTTAATAAATGGAGTAGATTTGAAAGAGATTAATTTAAATACTTGGTATCGTCAATTAGGGGTATTATTCCAAGATTACGCTCAATATCATTTTTTAGTGAAAGATTCTATTGCTATTGGAGATACTAGTAAAAAAACACAAATAGAAAAAGTAAAAGAATCAGCTAAGGCAGGAGAAGCGGATATTTTTATTGAAGAATGGGAAGAAAATTATGACCAAATGTTAGGTAAACATTTTACAGGAGGAGTAGAACCTTCTATTGGACAGTGGCAGAAGTTGGCTTTAGCTCGTGTATTTTATCGTGATCCAAAGGTTTTAATTTTAGATGAACCGACTTCTTCTATTGACGCGGAAGCAGAAGCTAAAATTTTTGAAAGAATAGAAAAGATATCTAAAAAAAGATCCATGATTTTAATTTCTCATAGATTTTCTACTGTGCGGAGAGCTGATAGAATTGTTGTTATTGATGGAGGAAAAATTATTGAAAATGGAACTCATGAAGAATTGATGGAGGTTAACGGGCAGTATGCAAAATTGTTTAATTTACAGGCGGAGAAGTATCAATAAACTTAAAATAGACATATTTTGTGATATAATTTTTATATGAAGAGCTCAGAAAATAACGTTATCTATATAGACGGGGCAAATTTACATAAAGGGTCTTTGGATTTAGATAGAGAAATAAATTACAAGAAATTTGCAGGGTGGTTAAGGCAAAAGTATAATGCTCAAATAATTTATCTTTTTATAGGTTTAATTCCTAAGTATTCAAAATTATATCAAAATCTTCAAGAATATGGTTTCATTTTAATTTTTAAAGAAACTATAGTAAGTAATAATGGGAAAGTTAAGGGAAATTGTGATGCTGAGTTAGTTTTGAAAGTTAGCTCCGATTTTTATGAAAATAAAGTTGATAATTTTATTATTGTTTCAGGAGATGGAGATTTTGGTTGTTTAGTTGAATTTTTGATAAACAAAAATAAAAATGTATTAGTTTTGCCTCCTGACGAAGATAAATGTTCTTATTTATTAAGGAGAACAAAAGCAAAAATTACTCCGCTCAATCATCATTACCATAAATTTTCTTTAGATAGAAAAGAAAAAGCCCCCAACAAGGACGAATCCTTATAAGGGTCTTTTCCATAATGATATCTTAAGTATATTAGTTATATTTTTTTTGTCAATCAATTATGCCGGAATTACCAGAGGTACAGACAATAGTGAGTGATTTAGAAGAAAAGGTGGTTGGAAAAACTATCATGGGTTTTGAGAGTGAATGGAAAAAGCGAGTTCGACCAAGTTTTTCTAATTTTAAAAAAGGAGTTATTGGTAAAAAAATTGTTAATTCAAGACGAATTGGTAAACATATTATTTTAAATTTAGATAATAATTTTTCTATTGTTATCCATTTAAAAATGACAGGACATTTGTTATTAAAACCTAAGAAACTTAGCAGTCGGAGTGCTAAGTTTTTTGACGAGAGGGTGAATGGGTATGTAAGGCATTATTTTGAATTTAAAGATGGCTCAAGACTAGAGTTTTCTGATATGCGAAAATTTGCTTGGGTAGCTTTAGTAAAAACAAAGGATGTAAAAAAGATGAAAGAAATTTCCAGTTTAGGTGTTGATGCTTTGTCTGAAAAATTAACCTTTAAAAAATTTAATGAATTATTAAATAAAAAACCTAAGTCAAAAATTGGAATTATTTTATTAGATCAAAAATGGATAGCTGGAATTGGAAATATTTATCGTTCAGAAATTTTGTTTGACGCAAGAATTTATCCTGAAAGATTAGTAATAAATTTAGATTTAAATGAACGGAAAAAAATTTATTCAGCTATGCGAAAAATTTTAAAAAGAGCAGTGAAGTTAAGGGGGACTTCAGATGTAGATTATCGGGATACAGGTGGTAAAAAGGGAACTTTTCAAAATTTTCTAAAAGTTTATCGTAAAACAGGAAAAAGGTGTGTAGGTTGTAAGGGGTTAGTAAAAACTATGAAAATGGGGCAAAGATCTGTTTTTTATTGTGAAAATTGCCAGAAATAGACCAGGGTTTTTGTATATTGACTTCTTTCTAATAATAGGTATTATGATAGTAGTTGTTATTTTATATATGAAGATATTCTTTTAATAACCTAAAAAGAAATATTTTAGTAAGGGAGGGGAGAATGGAAATTACTATTGGAGAATTGTTTTTTATGAGTGCTACTATGGTTTGTTTCACTGGGATAATTGGTTATTTTATTTGTTATAAAATAACAGAAAAATTCAGAGGAGCTCCCCGCAGTATTTTAAAAGATAAGTGTGCTTATTGTTTGGTTTGTAAATCTATAGAACCTTATAGTGAAAGCACCATTCTTATTTTAAAGGAAAAGTCTTTTGAGGGAGTTGAGAGGGATAATTATATTACATTGATAGTTGATTCTTCATTCTTAAGGGGTTCGCAGAAGAATCAACTTTCTTACAAGGATATTCCCAGCCATTTTTCTTATAAAACTTATAAAGATAGTTTTTTAGGCAGTAATCCTTTGTTGATTTTAACTTCTATTTCTAAAAAAAGTTATGAAGAATATGGAGATCCTTTTTAACAAAAATAAAATGTTAAAATTTGTTTAAGCTTGTAACTTTTTTACCAATACAAAAAAGTTTTTGTATTTTAGTTTACCTATTGATAAGCAGGTTTAAGTATAAATAAAAATAAGGAGGGGGAAATGACTACAGTTTTTATCGCGACAGTTTGTTTTGTGGTATCTCTTATGGTTTCCGTTGGAATATTTAGTTATCTTTTCGGATGCAAGGTAACAGAAAAGACGACAGCAGGAGTATCTACTTGGCGATTGAATCCTAAGTCTGTTTACCGGATAATTTACAAGACCAGTAACCTCGAAGGATTTGGTAATACAGTAGTGCTGATTTTAAAGGAAAAGTATTTTGATGGAATAGAGAGAAATAGGTCTGTTGTCTTGGAAATTTCTCTTTGTGCGTTATTGCATCCTTTGGAAAAAGATCCGTACTCTTTTGAGTTAATTCCAGGGCGTTTTTCAGTTGAAACAGAATTTGTGGAAAAGGAACCAATCTTGAGACTTACACATATTTCAAGAAAACAATATAGAGAACACGGAAGTCAAGAATATTGATTGAATATATTTCTGATTTCTTTACCTGCTGAAAGCTTCGCTTTCAGCAGGTTTTTATTATTAGAATAAGAAAAACAGAGAATTTTGACGAAGTCAAAATTCTCTGTTTTTCTATTGAAATTTTAGTTGCAAAAAATTTATTTTCCTATACAATAGGGAACACTGTATGATAGTAAAAAATCAATTTAAAAGACGGCAATAAATTAATCTTTTGGAGATTTGTTTATGCCACTTGAAAAGTGGTTTTTTAAATTCAGGACGAATGAACTTTGATAATTGAATAGCAGGTAAAAAAATGAAATTTATAGAAAATAAATTTTAATACTATCTTCAAAAAACTAGGCGTCTTTATTCTTTAAGAATTTTAGCCGAGACGAAGTAAAAAATATGAAGCATATCGAGATATGTTAAAGATTTTTTACAAAGTCGTAGGCAGAATTTTAGAGAAGAAAGGTGAGTAGTTTTTTGAAGATAGTATAAGCATTAAAATCACTTTTGAATTGTCGCGAGGCAGTTTAAGAGAAAACAAGATTGTGGTTTTTGAATTTTCTGACAAGAAAATTTAAGAGCATATGGTGGATGCCTTGACTCTAAAAGGCGATGAAGGACGTGGCATGTCTGCGATAAGCTTCGGTGAGGTGACTAGCAACCTTTGACCCGGAGATCTCCGAACGGGGAAACCTTATCTGATAGATTCAGATAGTCAAATTTTTGTAAAGAGAATTTGAAGCGCACCTGGGGAAGTGAAACATCTCAGTACCCAGAGGAAAAGAGACCAATAGGAATTTCCTTAGTAGCGGCGAGCGAAATGGAAAGAGCCCAAACCGAATGTATCACATTGCATATGATACAGATTTATGATTTAGGATTTAAGAGAAAAAATTTGCAGAGCAAATTTTTTCTTAAATCTTACTTCTTAAATCTTAAATCTGCGCATCACACGTAGTGTGATGCATTCGGGGTTGTAGGATAATAAAGTCTGTTCTTCGGAATAGAAGAAGTTACAAAGTATGATGTTAGTTGAATTAGCTGGGAAGCTAAACTCAAAAGGGTAATAGTCCCGTAAACGAAAACATTAAACCTTCTTATTTGTTACTCCTGAGTAGCCCAAGACATGAATAGCTTGGGTGAATCAGCCAGCACTAACTGGCAAGGCTAAATACTTTTAGAGATCGATAGTGAACAAGTACCGTGAGGGAAAGGTGAAAAGAACCCCGGAGAGGGGAGTGAAATAGATCTGAAACCATATGCTTACAAGGAGTCGGAGCGGATTGCACATTGTGCGTCTGTTCTATACTAAATAATGGATTTGCCGTGTAGCTATTTATATGCAGAAAACTTTTGTCTGATTTGTCAGGTACCGCCTTAGGGTGACATTTTAGATAATCTTTAGTATGCATAAGGAGGGTGGCACTCTTTATAGCGATACTGCCCTGGGTTTTCCCACAGAATAGGCAGATACGAAATCGGCATCCATACCGAAGCAATTTCCTTAGGGAAATTGCTTCGGTCCATTATTTAGTATAGAACAGGTTAATAGTGTGTAGTCCGTCACGGCGTTCCTATTGAAGAATGAGCCAACGAGTCAAAGTATGCAGCTGCCTAAAAGGAAAAACCTTGAAGGCATAGCGAAAGCGAGTGTTAATAGCGCAAAATTATAGTTGTATGCTTTGGACCCGAAGCCAAGTGATCTTGCCATGAGCAGGGTGAAGGTGGTGGAAACACTACTGGAGGCCCGAACCGGTTGGTCGTTCAACTCCATCGGATGACTTGTGGTAAGCAGTGAAAAGCTAATCGAACTTGGTAATAGCTGGTTCTCTCCGAAATAGCTTTAGGGTTAGCGTTTAGATTACCTACTGGGGGTAGAGCACTGGAAGGACTGAATAGGGGGAAACCTCGTCAATCCTATCAAACTCCGAATACCAGTAGTCAATTTCTAGGCAGTTAGACTGTGGGGGCTAAGCTCCATTGGTCGAAAGGGAAACAGCCCAGACCTATATTTAAGGTCCCTAAATTCATACTAAGTGCACTTAAGGAGGTGA
>JAGLLX010000002.1 GCA_023140255.1 Minisyncoccota bacterium
ATTGATAGTTTTTTTAATTTTATTCCTCAATTTTTATTGCCTTACCTTCAGTTAAAGCTACTGTAATTTTTTCATAAGCAGAATTTAAAATTCTTTGAAAAGTGCTGGTGGAAGTATCCATCTTAACTGCACAAGCTTGTTGGTCTAATTTTTTTATATTTTTTAGACGCAAAGCTTCAATTTCTTCTTTACTTAATTTTATTATTTCTAATAAGTTCATTTGTACTCCTTGAGGTTTGAAGTAAGCAATTTGAGGAGAAAAATTTACTCTCCTTTGTAATCTTGGTCTAGGCATAATTTTTTTTATTTAAAAATATTTAACCCTGCTTATAAAGCAAGGCTAGATATTTTATTACTGGGATTTATCTGTTGCGTCGGCCAAAACCAAGTCGTCCGAAGAAACCTTGTCTTCCTCGTCCAAAACCTCCTTGTTGTTCTAGGTTTCTTCCTTTTCCTTCTCCTCGTCCATCAAAAGGTCTTGCTTCTTGTGGTTTAGCGTCATCGCATTTTCCCATTTGGGCTCCTGTCTTAGGACCTTTTCCTGCAGGACCTGTTCCATCAAATTTAGGCATAATAATATTTTAGTAAGTTAGGTTATTAGATAAACTTAGATTTTAGGAATGAGTTTTTGTTTTGCAAAAATTCATTTCTGTAAGTTTACCGAGTAATCTAGAAAGAATAAACTTTCTTTTATTCTTTTTTCTTACTGATTAATCTTTTTATAAAATCGACTTTTATAATTAAGAGTATATACCCATAATAAATTAAAGTCAAGGAAATTTAAATTCCAAAGTCCTCGAGGACTTTGGAGCTCGAAATTTTTTAAAAAAGTTTTTAAAAAAATAAATTTGCAAAAAAAGTTATCAACATATTTTTTTATTAAAAAAAGTTATAGAATTAAGGTAACTAAGAAAAAAATAAAAGTTGGTCGTTTTTATTTTTACTTTTAAATAATAATTATAAAAAATATGGTTAAAGCAAAAAAAGCTGTGAAAAGAAAAGTAGCAAAAAAAGCTCCTAAAAGAAAGGTAGCTAAAAAGACTACTAAAAGAAAAGCAGTTAAAAAAGTTACTAAAAGAAAGGTAGCTAAGAAACTAGTAAAGAGAAAAGTAGTAAAGAAGAAAGTTGTTAAGAGAAAAGTAGCTAAGAAGCCAGCAAAAAGAAAAGTAGTTCGTAGAAAGAAAAAATAGAAACTTTTTACTTAAAAACACCAGTCAGAAATGACTGGTGTTTTTAATTAAATGATTTATATTATAAATAATATTGCTTTTTTAAATAAGCAGGTATACTATGTGTAATAGTTGATTTTTTAATCATAATTGGGATAGGAAAGGAGGTGAATTCATATGGAAGGGAAATTAACGCAGGTTAAACCTCTTATTTTAGATTTTGCAGAAACTGTTAAAATCGTTTATGAGGGAGAACAACAGGTTGTTTTTGGAGGTACCTCAATCGGTACTCATGATGAACCTGATTCTGCTGGTTTAGACTAAATGAAGGGATCTTTAAAAAGAGGGGCTTTTGAAGCACCCTCTTTTTTATAGAAACTATTATATAAAGGAGGTTTGTTTTATGATATTTATAATTGGAAATAGCAGAGATTTAGTGGAACCCGTTGTTAGACATCTTCATAAAATTAGTAATGAAGAAGTTGTTATATTTAAGGCAGATCTTTGCCTTGAAAACGAAGGTGTTGGATTTTCTTTTATCAATAAGGAAATTGAAGTATTTTCAGATATTGGTATTTCAGAATATATTCTTAACAATGTTGAATCAGTATGGTTTTGGAAGCCAGTTTTACCTAAGGTCCTAAGGGAATATTCTCCGCATGAAGAATCAGTTTTTATGTATCGACAGTTTTTGGCTTTATGGAGATCCCTAGCTTCACTTTTAAAAGAAGCTAGGTGGATTAATGATTATTATAAAATGCTCGAGGCTGAGCATAAACCTTTTCAGCTAAAAGTAGCACAAGATATGGGTTTTGTTATTCCTGACACCTTGATAACTTCTAATCCCGTTAGAGCTAAAGATTTTTGGAAATATTGTCAGGAAGAAATGATTGTTAAGACATTAACAACAAGTCTTCACGGGAATCGTATTATTTTTACAAACAAGGTCACAGTAGAATTTATGAATAATATCGATAGACTTGTTTCTTCCCCTGTAATTTTCCAAAAGTTAATTAAGAAGAAGTTTGAATTACGGATAACTGTGGTCGATAATAATGTTTTTGCTGCAGTTGTTAAAAGTTCATCAGAAATTGATTGGCGAAGGGGTTTAGGAGAAGCTTCTGTATTTGAATTGCCTAGGAATATAAAACAACTTTGTGTTGATTATGTTTCAATGTTAGGTCTTCGGTTTGGGTGTATTGATATGATTATTACTCCTAATAATGAATATTGTTTTTTAGAAATTAATCCAAATGGTCAATGGAAATTTATAGAGGAGCGCACAAAGCTTCCTATTGGAAAAGCTATTGCTTCTGCCTTAATTTCTAAATAAAAAACTAAGAAGGGTCTGGACAACCCTTCTTTTTTATGTGTATAATGTAAACTATGAATAAACAACTTAAATCAGATATATCTAAATATGTAACTCAAGATCAATATATAAGGAATTTATCTCTAAAATTTCCTAAAATAAAGGAATTGTGTTCAGAAGTGATTATCCAAGATGCTGTAACTAGAAAATTTGTTAAAAAAGTTTTAAATAAACATAAGTGGCCAACTATTTCATCAATCGGGGAAAAAACATCACATAATTTTTGGTTGTTAGTTCAACATATGGATAAAGATATTGTTTTACAAAAAAAAGCCTTAAGGTTTTTAGAGGAAGCTGTTGATAAAAATGAAGCAAACCCCAAAGATCATGCTTATTTAAAAGATAGAATTTTAGTTGCTGAGAATAAGAAACAGTTATATGGAACTCAATGGAAAATAGAAAACGGAGAATTATTTATGTTCTCGGTAAAAGATATTAAGAATTTAGAAAAAAGAAGAAAAGGTGTTGGTTTAACTATGGTAAATAAACAACAAGAACAATTAAAAAAAGAATATAAAAATATTTTAAAGAAAGTAATAAAGAAAAAATAAAAACTTTTTACTTAAAAACACCAGTCAGAAATGACTGGTGTTTTTTTATTTGGTTTTTAGAAAAATTAAAAGGGAGAAAAGAAATATCTTTTCTCCCTCCCTTTTTTGTTCCTAGCAACATTTTTCTTCCAGTTTACAGACCATTGATTCTATTAATTCAGGCAAGTCATCAACAGAAAGAAAGCTTTCCTCTGAGTCAAGGATTAAAGTAGATAACCACTGATCTATGTTCCCGCTTATCCAAAGTAACACTCCGTCTCGATTTTCTTTAAGATTCTTTACTAACTTTTCCTTGGTGCTGTTAGATATAATTTTCTCCGTGATTTTTTCAATCACTTCTTCAATCTTAATCATTTCCTCCTCCTTTTTTACTTGAGTACTGCTTAACTTTAAGTTACAAAATTCTAAATTGAGTATATTGATTAATCTAACAAAAGTCAATAAAAATATTACTAAGATGGGACTCGGTCACGAGTTACTAATTATTTTCATTCATTTCACTCTGAAAACAATAAGTACTCTTGACCCCGACTCAGAAAATTTCGGATTTTTTTCCGTCTTTCGGTTCCCACCACCTATTTCTTTACGATAATTAAAAAAACTAGCTTAATGCTAGTTTTTTTAATTATAGTGGAGACGGTGGGAATCGAACCCACGTGTGAATAATTTTTTTACTATGACTCTACAATATATAGTTTATTTTTATGTTTGAATAAAAAAGTCTAAAATAAACAAAACCTTTTTTATCGATTTTCTGAGTTTCGGAAACTTGGCGAAAAAATCAAATCTCTATATCCTGAAAATATTATGCCGAAATAGATTATCCAGAAGTTCATCTATATGACACCAGTCGCATTAAAGCGAATTATGGTCTGTCCGCTTAACGAATTAAGCGAATGCCAATGCTGGAGCAGTGAAGTAAGGCGAAGCCATCTTTCCTGCTGTTTTAGTTAAGTCTGCACTTAAACTGTTCTACTGTTTTACGAGCTTAATAGAATACTCGATATTGCACATAATAAAAGGCAATTACCAGCGAAGCCGATCATCCCCATATTTTTTATGTTTATATTTAATTGTAAAAGAACTACTTAAGTTTCTCTTTCATTTCTCTGTCAGAGTCTCTTTTCATGTCTTTCTTTTTAATATCCTCTCGGTGGTCGTATTTTTTCTTTCCTCGTACAATAGCGATTTCCACCTTGATTTTATTTCCTTTATTATACATTGATAAAGGTATTATTGTCAATCCTTTTTGATCTTCTTTTTGCATTAAAGCTTCAATTTCTTTTTTATTTAAAAGTAAAGTTCTGTTTTTCTTTGGGTCATAGCTTTCAGGAGTGTTATTAGGTTGATATGGTGGAATATCTAAGTTAAAAATGATAGCTTCTCCTCCACGAATACTAATATGAGAGCCATCTAAAGATCCTTTGTTGTTTTTTATTGATTTTGCTTCAAAACCAAGCAGTTTGATACCTGCTTCAAATTTTTCTAAAATTTCATATTTTAGACTAGCTTTTTTATTTTTTATATAAGTAGCCATGAATGAATGATAGCATAATTTTGGCTATGAATGTATAATAAGCGCATCATGGCTAAGAAAAAAAACATAAAAAATAATAACAAAAAAACTAAAAAAAATCAGAAAAAATCTCTTTTTAATCTTAATTTTAATAAAAAACCTTCAAAATTAGGATTCATAGGGAATCTTTTTAATGTAATTATTGTTTTTCTTTTAATCCTAACTATTTATTCTATGTTTTCTGATGAAAGAAAGGATATTGAAGAAATTTCTATTTCTGAATTAGTCGAAAGTGTTTCTATCGGAGAAGTACAAAGTATTGAAGTGTCTGGAGAAAAATTATCTGTTTTATATAAAGATGAAACCACTAAAGAGGCAAAAAAAGAAATGGAATCATCCTTATCTGAATCTTTGATAAATTATGGGGTAAGTACTGAAGAGTTAAAGACAATTGATATCATTATTAAGAAAGAAAGTGGTTTTCAGTATGTTTTGTTTATGTTAATTCCTTTTTTAATCCCGATTTTATTTATTCTTATCTTTTTTTGGTTTATTTCAAGACAAGTTAAAGGTTCAAATATGCAAGCTTTTTCTTTTGGAAGTTCTAGAGCAAAACTAATTGATCCGAAAGATGCTAAACAAAAAATTACATTTAAAGATGTGGCTGGGGTGAAAGAACCAAAGGAGGAATTGTCTGAAATTGTAGATTTTTTAAAAAGTCCCAAAAAATTCTTAGATATTGGAGCTGAAATTCCTAAAGGTGTTCTTTTGATGGGGCCTCCTGGAACAGGAAAAACTTTGTTAGCTAGAGCTGTGGCAGGAGAAGCAAATGTTCCTTTCTTTTCTATTTCAGGTTCTGAATTTGTTGAAATGTTCGTTGGTGTGGGAGCTTCTAGAGTTAGAGATTTATTCAAGATAGCTAAAAAAATGTCACCGTCTATTATATTTATAGATGAGATTGATGCTGTTGGAAGAGCTAGGGGTGTTGGTATGGGAGGAGGAAACGATGAACGAGAACAAACTTTAAATCAAATTTTAGTAGAAATGGACGGCTTTGACCCAAATGGGAAGGTAATTGTAATAGCTGCTACTAACAGACCTGATGTTTTAGATCCAGCTTTATTACGTCCGGGAAGATTTGATAGAAGAGTTTATATTGATGTGCCTGATAAAAAAGACAGACAAGCTATTTTAGAAATTCACTCTAAAAAGAAACCATTTACTGATGATGTGGATCTTGGAATTATTGCTCAAAGAACTCCTGGATTTTCTGGAGCTGACTTACATTCGTTAATGAATGAGGGTGCTATTTTAGCAGCTAGAGGAAATAATAAAAAAATCTCTCAAAAAGATTTAATTTCTTCTATTGAAAAAGTGATGCTTGGACCTGAAAGAAAAAGTCACATTATGACAGGTGAGGAGAAAAAAATAATTGCTTATCATGAAGTTGGGCATGCTTTATTGGCTACTTTATTACCAAATTCAGACCCGGTGCATAAAATTTCTGTAATTTCTAGAGGACAGGCTGCAGGTTACACTATTAAATTACCAGAAGAAGAAAAGAGTTTGTATTCTAAAAAATATTTCTTAGATGATATAGGTGTTTCTTTAGGAGGTTATCTAACTGAAAAAATGATTTTTGGAGATATTACTACAGGAGCATCAAATGATTTACAAGTAGCTTCTAAGATAGCTAGAAATATGGTGACTAAATATGGGATGTCTGAAAAATTAGGACCGATTGCTTTTGAAAAATCCAATAAAATTTTATTACCTAATTATTCAAGTAGTGAAAAAAATTATTCAGATGAAACAGCTAGAGAAATAGATAATGAAGTTGAAGGAATTATAAATGGAGTAATGCAAAAAGCTAAAAATATTTTAGAAGAAAACAGAAATGTTTTAGAAATAATTTCTAAAAAATTAATGGAGACAGAGACTTTAGAAAGAGAAGAGTATGAAGAGCTATTGATTTTAAATGGGATACAACCTAAAAAAGGATCATCAAAGTCTTAGTGTATTAAAATAAAGATGTCTTTTTCAAAAAAACTAACAATAAAAATTCTTCAAAAAATTATCACTATTATTGTGGCCTTATTTGTTATTTATATTGCTGGTTTAGCCACTGGCTCAGGGATAAATATACTAAATATTGATACTAGTTCGTTAGATTTTGAACGTATACTTTTTATTCCAGGGGTTAGTACTTCTGCTTCAGAATTAAATCGTTGGAAAAGGGATTTAGCTTTTAATTTCCCTGAGGAAGAAATTATTTTTTTAGATGAGATTTTTTATTTTCATTGGCAGGACGAAAAAACAGAAAAAATTGTAGAAAAAGGGATTAAGGTTTTGGATGATGGGAAAAGTACTTTAATTATTGCTCATAGTTATGGAGGGATATTAGCTAAAACTATTATTAATAAGTCTGAAAATGAAAATGTGGTTAAGTTAATTACAATGGCTTCGCCTCATACAATGGAATCCTTTGGAATAGATGATTCAAAAGAATTTTTAAATACTCCAGATGAAGTAACTGTTCCTACTTATTCTTTTGGTGGTTATATTGATCCAATAGTTTTCTTTACTAAAAGTGATGTAGAAGATTCTGAACATTTAGATTTATGGTCAAATCATAATGGTTTTTTATCTAATAAAGATATAAGAAGAAAGGTGTTATTTTTTGCATTAGGTTTAAATTATACGGAATAGAATTGATTTCAGAAGGAATTTAAGCTAATATTTTACCTATCTACTAATATGTGTTATTGAAAAGTTGTGTGGGCGGATAGCTCAGTTGAAGGAAAAACAATCTTCTTTGTTTTTCATCCGATTTTTCTATAAGAAAAAATTTCCGTTATTGAGCGAAGCGAGATAGGAAATAGGGAGGAAGTGTAGAGCTTATAATTTCAAGTGAGGGTAATTAGAAATTTGTGTGGGCGTATAGCTCAGTTGGTAGAGCGCGGAGCTTATACCTCCGTGGTCCCAGGTTCGAGTCCTGGTACGCCCACACACATTTTTAGTTTACCCGAACGATGGAATTATATCGGTAGATATACCTCTGTGGTCCCAGGTTCGAGTCCTGGCACACGCACAAAAATATTAAAAACCAAAGCGTTTAGCTTTGGTTTTTAATTGCATTTGTTAAGGTTCTTTGCTAATGTCTAAATTAGATATGTAATTTTAAATAAGGGAGGGGAAAATGAAAACAAAGAGATTTATAAATCCTGCAAGAGGTGATCGGCTAGCTGCTCTTAAAAGTATTGGGAAATTAGAGTGGCTTAATATTAATGTTCCATGTGAAAATTGTGGGCAAAATGCTCACCCATATCGTATCTGGGGATCTGATGGTTTGTGGGAGGATTGTTGTTATTGTTCCCATTGTCATTTTGATACTTGGGAAGAAAAAAATTGGGTGTTGAATCAGTCTTTAGCCAACTTACGAAAATGAATCAATTCGTTTTTTAAAATTTATTCCAAATGAATAAGTTTCTCTAATTCGGAAATTTTTTCTAAAATAAGAGGGTGGTTTTGAAGTTCAGAATCACCCTCTATTATTTTTTTAGCTTCTGTTTGGGCTGCTTCTACTAATTTAATATTTTTGATAGCTTCCATTGCTAAGTCAGACATTCCCCATTGTTTATTCCCAATCAATTCTCCAGAGCCTCTTAGTTTTAAATCAAATTCAGCTAATTCAAATCCGTTTTTTGCGGTTTTTAAGGCTTCTAATCTTTTTAAAGTTTTTTCGGTTTTTGTATCACTAAAAACAAAACAATAAGCTTGGTGGTTAGATCTGATAACTCTTCCACGAAGTTGGTGAAGTTGAGCTAGACCAAATCTTTCAGCTCCTTCTAAAATAATCATTGTCGCATTTTCAACATTCACCCCAACTTCAACAACAGAAGTAGCAACGAGAATAGCGGTTTTACCAGAAGAAAAATCGTTCATAATTTCTTCTTTTTCAGAAGCTTTCATTTTGCTATGTAAAATTCCAATTTCATATTCAGGGAAAACTTCTGTTTTAAGTCGTTGGGCTTCTGCAGTAACAGATTTTACTCGTAAAGCTCCTGCTTTATTAGGGTCAGGTTCTTCAATACGAGGGCAAATTACATATAATTGTCTTCCTTCTTCTAACTTTTCTTTTATTTTTTCATAAGTGCTATCTCTTTGCTGAGGAGTAACAATTTCAGTAATAATTGGCTTTCTTCCATGAGGCATTTGGTCTAATAAAGTTAAATCAAGGTCTCCATAAATACTTAATGCAAGAGTTCTAGGAATAGGGGTAGCAGTCATAGAGAGTAGATGAGGAATTAACTCTTTGGTTTTAGAATTAGCCCTATTTTTTTTACTTAATTTTTGTCTTTGTAATATACCGAATTTGTGTTGTTCATCAATAATAATATAAGCAAGGTTTTTAAATTCTACTGATTTTTGAATTAAGGAATGTGTTCCAATTAAAATTGGAATTTCTCCGTTGGCTACCCATTTTAAGAGTTGGGCTTTAGAGATTTTTGTCCATTCAGTGGGATTTACTTTTGACGGAAACTTAAAACAACCAGAAGAAGTAATCAAACCAATATTGATATTTAGATATTCAAAAAATTTAATAAAAGATTCAAAATGTTGTTTTGCTAAAATTTCAGTTGGTACCATATAAGCTGTTTGTAGATGAGCTGATGGTTGGTTTTTAGGGGAAGTGGTAGTAATAGCATAAATAGTGGCTGCAGCCACAGCAGTTTTTCCAGAACCAACATCTCCTTCTAATAAACGATTCATTGCATAGTCTTTTTTAAAGTCTTCTAGAATGGTTTTGATTGAACTTAGTTGAGATTCTGTTGCTTTGAAGGGAAATTTTTTGATAAAGTCGTTTAACTCTTTTTGGGTCTTAGATATTTTGAAGGAGGGGTTTTTTTGATACTCGGTTTTTTGCTTGGCTCTTAGAAGAGAAATAAAAAATATTTCTTCAAAAGCAAATCTTTTTTTTGAGGCTTGGGCGTCTGATTTTTTCTGAGGAGTATGAATCCAGATTAAAGCTGTTTTTAAAGTAGGAAGATTATATTTTTTTAAAATTTCTTTAGAAATAGGGTCTGAAATTTTATCTAAGATTCCTTCTGAAAATATTTTTTCAATTTTGTGATAGATCCATTTTGAATTTAGTCCGCGAGTTTCAGAGTAGACAGGAAAAATAAAGGAGTCAGAATCTTTTTCTTGAAATAAAGTTTCTTCAGATATAATAGGAAGAGAAGAAACATTTTGATATTCTGGATTAGCTAAATATAATTTTCCGTTTCTTTCTGAAATAGTTCCTGTAAATTTAGCATAAGATCCTTCAGCTAACATTTTTGAGATATAAGCTTGGCGAAACCAAATAGCTTTAATTACTCCACTAGCGTCTTCAAGAGTAGCTTCAGTCATTGGAATTTTTTTATAATAAGCTTTTGTGGCTTTTATTTTTTTAACTTGAGCGTAAATAATTATTTTGTCTCCTTTCTTTAGATTTTTAATTTCTTTTAAATCTTCAGTGCTTTCATAACGAGAAGGGAAATAAAACAATAAATCTTTAAGAGTATTTAAATCAAGCCTTTTCAATGCTTTTTTTTGGGCTTCAGTAGTTCTAAATTCTTTTTGTATAAGCGAGTTTAGTTTCATCCCGTTAGAGATAATTTACGAAAAGTAAATAATCTTAATTTAATTAGTAATTTTAACCCCGCCAAATCTCTAACGGGATCTATTCCTTGTATTTTAGCACATTGCTGTGCTTTTTTATGATATAATCCTTTATTATAGATAATAAATAAAATATCATGCAAAAAACATTAAATAATTTAGCTAAAGCCTTTATAGGAGAAAGTCAGGCGAGAAATCGTTATACTTTTTATGCTAAAACAGCTAAAAAAGAGGGTTACGAACAATTAAGTGAAGTTTTTTTATTAACTGCTGATAATGAAAGAGAACATGCTAAGTGGTTGTTAAGATTAATTAATGAATTAGGTGGAAAAGATATTATAGTAGAAGCTGAAGTTCCTACTGTATTAGGAAATACTGTTGAAAATTTAAAATCAGCGATTAAAGGAGAAAGTTATGAAAATTTAACAATGTATCCTGACTTTGCAACTATTGCTGAAGAAGAAAATTTACCAGAAATTGCAAAAAGATTAAGAGCTATTGCTGTAGCAGAAAAACATCACGAAGAAAGATTTAAAAAATTTTTGTATAACATAGAAAATAATAAAGTTTTTCAAAAAGATGAAGAAGTAAATTGGGTTTGTAGAAAATGTGGTTATTTACATAAAGGAACAGAAGCTCCAGAAAAATGCCCTTCATGTGACCACCCACAAAGTTATTTTGAAATGGAATAATTAACTTATCTAGTTAAGAGAAAATCCTTTGAAATATACAAGATAATTATATATTTCTAAATAAAATGATAAAAAGTCAACGGCTCACCTAGGTGAGCCGTTGACTTTTTTTGGTATATTGATAAGATAGAGAAAGATGTAAGGTGATTATCTTGTAATCCGGTCGTCGTAGTTATTACCATCCATCAATGGTATTTACTACAAAGGAGACATTTTTTATGGGGATCGCTATTTTGTGCCTTGGGAGACGGGCACGTTAAAATCAGTCTTCACAAAGGACCTTTATATTTTTTTATATTAACAGACTCTTTATCCGTCCCCTCGCTTGTTTCTTGAGCGAGGGGATTTTATTATTTCTTTTTGAAAATTAACCTTTTTCCTTTAAGTAATAATGACTTAATTAAATTTAATTGTAGATATAAATATTCCATTTAAATGGAATGTAAACAGCTTAGTTTTTACAAATGCAAATAATAAGATCATTTTTTAATGAGATTTAAATAGCTATTTAAAGATATTAACTTATATTAGTCCATTTAAATGGAATAATTATGTTATAATAATAGAAAAGAAGGTGTTTAATATATTTAAATAAAATAATATGGTTAGAGTGTCAAAACAAAAAATCGATAAAAAAGTTTTAAATCAAATTAATAATAGGTTAGTTGATGTTATTTCTAAATTGGAAACTAACATTTCTATAGCAAATTTTTTAAATGATCTATTAACTGAATCTGAAAAAATTGTTTTAGCGAAAAGACTTGCTATTATTTTTATGCTTCAAGAAAATATAAGTTGGTATAAAATATCTGTTTTGTTAAAAGTAAGTCCAACTACTGTTAAAAAAGTAGTAATTGATATTGATTTAGAAGAATATGAAAATATCTTAAAAATTGTTAAACAAAGAAAAAATAGAATTACTTTTTGGGCTGGAATGGACTTAACTTTAAGAATAGGAATACCTTCACTAGTAGGAGCAGGTCAATGGAATCTTTTAGATGAGATATATGAAAAATATCAAATTAAAAAGAACACTAAAAAGGAATAGTAAGGAAGAAAGTTTAAACATACCCTCTACTATTTCATTTAAATGGAATAGTAGAGAATTAAGTATAGACAAAGACAAATATAAAAAAGTTGCTGAAGGATTTGAGAATGAAAATAATTAGTTATTAGTTAAAGGAGTTGTGGCTAAAGAAAAGGAGTTTTAGTAGATGTAAGAAGTTTAAGATAATAATCTTCTTACTATTCCATTTAAATGGAATAGTAGAGGGTGTATTTTTATAGATTAAAGTATAAAAATGTGTTATTTTATATTAAATATAACATGGAGAGCTGGCTGAGGGTGGACGACGAATGTTCAAACACATTCATTTCCATCTAATGATGGATTAAAAATTAAATATAATATATATGGAGAGTTGGCTGAGCGGTTTAAAGCGCATCCCTGCTAAGGATGTGGGGAGGAAACTCCCTCGAGGGTTCGAATCCCTCACTCTCCGCAGTGAATACTTGTTATCGGCAGACCTTGGTGCCTTAATAGACAAGTATAAATAAAAAACACCCTTGCGGGTGTTTTTTGCATCTATTTACTCCAATGCCCGAGTACCCATTCCCATTGTTTACGACTATAATCGTAACGCCAATGAGCTCTAACCCATTTAGTTTTTCCTATTGGGCGTATAGTTCGCATATTTTGCATTTTATCTATTGGCTTTATAGGTCTAATGGGTTTTATTTTTCTTATCACCATAATATTAACATTGAGGTAGAGATAAAAGATTATCTCGAGTTTCACCGTCAGCATCTGGTGCTGTTTTGATGTATGGGTTACCAAATGTTGGGCGTACCACATTTACATCAGAATATTCTCCTTGTTCCGAAACATAAAAAGAAGCTGATCCATTTTCAATTAAACGAATAACCTCTTCTCTTGTATGTATTACTCCGCTGTATTTAACATGAGTAATGTGTTGTAGAGAACTATAAGTATCAGGTTTCCTGATATGTGTAATTCTATATTCATTCATAATAGAAATTTCTTAGTGTGGTACTTAATAATATTCCAACTATTATGTATAATATATACAGTAGTGGTTGCACACCCTACTTACTTCGGAAAAAGTACCACCCTTTTCTAAAAGAGTAGGTACGCGGGCGACAATCTTTTTATTTTAGAATGGGGATTGTCGTTTTGCGTTATGTTGCTCTATACATTATACTCGTTTTAATATAAGTGTCAAACTTTTGACTGTCAAATTATGTAAATATATTTATTGACACCTGATTCTAACTCGTGTAATATATAATATAATAATATGCATCAGATACAAAAAAAACTTACTAAGCTGTCACAAACTCACGATTTAAGATCTTTGGGGCTTCGCCAGATAGCTAGAATGATAGGAGAAAATCATCCTCAGAAAATTAAGTACCATATGCAGAAGATGGGGATTTTAGAGGAACAATCTAAGTCAAAGATTAATATGAGTGATTCCCAACTGATCCCTATTCCTCTTGTAGGTTTGGCTAATTGTGGAGAAGCTACTATATATGCAGAATCTTACGATGATCAATTATTACAAGTATCCAAAAGAGTTATCCCTTCAAAAAACAAAGATTTATTTGCTGTGCAAGCAGTTGGGGATTCTATGAACCAAGCCAATGTAGATGGAAATAATATTGAAGATGGTGATTATGTGATAGTTGATCCTAATGATAAAGATTTTAAGAATGGAGACTATGTACTTTCATTAATTAACGAAATGGCTAATATAAAAAAGTTTTCAAAAGATATCCAAAACAAACAAGTAATTCTACTTTCAGAATCAACTGAAAATTACCCACCAATTTATATTCACGAAGATGACTTGTCATATTTTATGGCAAGCGGAAAGGTTGTTGCTATTTTAAAATCTCCAAAGAAAAATAAAAAAGAGATCGTTTTTGTTAAAGATGATAAAAAATAATTTATTTTATCTCAACAACTTTTTTAGTTATAACAATCTTAGATTTAAAGCATCCCATTAATTCTCTTTTTTCTTCATTAGTTCCATCTTTAAGAATATATTTAGAGTAGGTTTTTAAATCTATGTCTTTATGTTTTGTATTTTTGTTTTGGATTCCTAAAACTCCACGATTAAATTTGTTAAATCTTTTTAATTCTTTTTCAAACTTTATTTGTACACCAGTATTATTTAAATCTATTGAATCAAGAATCTTTACTAATTGATTGGTTAGTTCTTCTTCTCTAATGTATGGATTTTTACAACAACGATCTTTTGATCTTCCACATCCATAATAAATATATCTTGCTGAAGTTCCATCCTTAAGTTGCTTATACTTTTCCTCTGCTGAAATTCCAGAGCCACACAATCCACAAACCATTAATTTAGTGAAAGCAAATTCTTTGCTTTGTCTGACTATATTATCTCGTTTAAGTTGTATTTGAACTTTATCGAAGATTTCTTTTGTAACTATTGGCTCATGTTTTCCTTTATACCAATTACCTGACCCTCTAGGATATTCAAAAGTTCCGTAATAAAAAGAGTTTTGTAATAAACGATAGATATTACTAAGTGCGAGATTATGGTTACCAACTGATTTAAAATTTAATTCAAATTTAAGCCATTGATGTATTTTTCTACCCGACCATTTTTCATAAGCCATCTTTTCAAATATCTTTTTGATAATCGGAGAACGATCTGAATCAATGATAACTTGGCACTTCTTGTCCATTTCTTTTTGATTAAGATAACCAACAGGAGCAACTCCAGGCCATAATCCCATCTCACATCTTGTCCTTAATCCTCGTTTTACATTTATGCCTCTGTTATCATTTTCCAGTTTTGCTTGCGAACCTAAAATCATTAATAAGAACTTTTCATTTGGGTTGTTACCAAATTGTTGTCCAAATGTTCTAATATCTAAAAGATGACCTGAATCCATTAAGTCTACTACCTTTCCAAGATCACCTGCATTTCTAGAGATACGATCAGGAGCCCAAGTTAATATCCCATTATACTTGCCTTGTTTAATTTCTTCTATAATTTCGTTAAAAATAGGTCTTTGTCCTGTTTCTTTAGCTGAATGACTTTCTTTTTTCATAGAGACTACTTCAAGTCCCTCTCTGTCAGCTAATAGAAGCATTTCTTTAATCTGTGAATCTATTGAAAGTATCTGTCTTTCTTCAGATTCTGTTGATTTACGAGCATAAAGACAGTACTTCACTTTAACCGCAGGTATAACAATTTTCTCATTCAAAGTTGTTTTTATAGGGCTTTCTATCTGCATACTTACATACTATCGCTATGGTTTTAAAAGTCTAGGTTATTTGTTGGTAACTAAATTACCCTTATTTTTCAATGTGAGTTAAGATGTTAAGTTATGATAACCTATGAAGGCTTGACTTTGTATTTACGACGCGATAGAATACTTATTAATATTATGCGTAAAGATATAAAAGCAAAATTAAAAGAAATGCCAGAACTACTTACTATTGGACAAGTAGCCGAGGTTTTTTCTATCCATCCTGATACTCTTAGAAATTGGGATAAAGAAGGTATTTTGGTTCCTTTGCGAGTAGGAACAAGAAAAGACCGAAAATATAGACCTCAAGATATTCAAACTATTATGGATAAAATGGGTAGTAAACTTACACTTCCCCAACTAGAGCAATTCCTTTGGAAAAGTGCTGATATTCTTCGAGGTAAAATTGATGGTTCTGATTATAAGAAATATATTTTTGGACTACTTTTCTTCAAAAGAATTAGCGATGTTTGGGATGAAGAATACAAAAAAACAAAAAAAGAGTATGGGGATAAAAAAATTGCTCGTGCTGATTACAATCATCGCTTCCAAGTTCCTAGAGAATGTCGTTGGGCTGTCGTAGAAGAACAAGCAGAAAATATTGGTCAAAAACTTAATGAGATTTTTGATAAGTTAGCAAATGCTAATAGTCCTAAATTAGATAAAATTTTTGATGATTTGGACTTTGCTAATAAAGATCGTTTCCCTAATGAAACCACTCAACGATTAATAAATCATTTTTCTCAATATAATTTTGGTGATACCTATATAAGTTCGGATTTGCTTGGAGATGCATATGAATATCTAATTAAACAATTCGCAGCGGATGCAGGAAAAAAAGGTGGTGAATTTTATACGCCACGAGAAGTTGAAAAAGTTATTGTTGAAATTTTAAAACCTCACAAAAAAGATCATATCTATGATCCAACTGCCGGATCGGGAGGATTTCTTCTTGAATCTTTTCATTATTTAAAAAATAAAGAAAATGAATCAGTAGCAAGAACTCTCTATTTAAACGGACAAGAGTTAAATATAGGAACTTTCGCAATTGCAAAAATAAATATGTTTTTGCACGGACTAGACGGAGCTGACATTCAGAGAGGAGATACTTTAGCAAATCCACAATTTCTAAATCCAAATGGAAGCTTGAAAACTTTTGATATTGTTGTGGCAAATTTTCCGTACGCAATCAAAGATTATGAATACAATATTTTAAAAACAAATAAATACGGAAGAATTGATGGATATGAAATGCCTCCTAAGAAAAATGCTGATTATGCTTTTATCTTACATATAATTAAATCAATGAATTCAAACGGAAGAGCAGGGGTTGTTGTTCCTCATGGGGTTTTATTCAGAGCAGGAGCTGAAGGTCGCATCCGAGAACAAATATTAAAAAATGATTTAATTGACACTATCGTTACTCTCCCTCCAAAACTCTTTTATGGAACAGGAATTCCTGCATCTATTCTCATTTTTAATAAAAATAAAACAGAGGGAAGAAAAAATAAAGTTTTGTTTATCAATGCTGAAAAAGAATTTTCAGAGGATAAAAATCAAAATTCACTTCGTGTTCAAGATATTCAAAAAATAGCAAAGACATACGATAAGTATAAAGATATTGAAAATTATGCTCGTGTGGTTGATCTAAAAGAGATAGCAGAAAATAAATACAATTTGAATGTAAGTCTTTATATTGAAAATGGAGAAAAAGAAGAAGAGATTGATGTTTCTGTTGTTAAAAAGGAATTAATTCAATTAGAAAAAGAACGAACTAAAATTGATAAAAAAGTCGAAGGGTTTTTAAAAATACTTAAATATTAATGATATGATTAAAAATGATACTAATATGAATTTGGTTAAAAAAGAAGAAGATTCAACTCAAGCATTGCAGTTATTTGAAGAGCTTGTATTAAAAAGTATAGAATCATACGGTCTGCCTGTCAGAAATGTTTTAGTTGCAACAGAAGAAAGAGCCGTTATATTTAAAAATATGTTGCCTGTTTTGCAAAAAGTAGAACCTAGTAAAATAAAAGATTCTGTTTATATTTCAAAATTTTTAGCAGCTTCTGCTGTAGGTTTATTTGACGCTGCTTTAAATTATTTATGGGATGAAACTATTTCAGAAATTCGGAAAAGGGCGGTTATTTATGACATACAATATTTTTATGATAATGCAACGAATAGCGAAAGAAAGAGAAAGAAATTAAAAAAAGAAGAAGATATTATTAAGTTAGACGATCACGAGCTTATACAAGGTGCTCGTAAAATAGGTTTAATTTCAGAAATTGGATATAAACATCTAGATTTTATAAGATTTAATAGAAATTGGGCTAGTGCAGCTCATCCAAACCAGAATAAATTAACGGGATTAAAATTGATTTCTTGGCTGGAGACTTGTGTTGAGGAGGTTATCTCATTACCTCTTTCTAATGTTGCTATTGAAATACAGAAATTATTAATAAACATTAAGAGTAATGAAATTACAGAAGAAGATTCTAAAAAAATAATTTCTTTTTTTGATGAGCTTCCACAAAAACAAGCAAATAATTTAGCTTTGGGTTTTTTGGGAATATATACAGATGAAGATATATCTCCCACAACTCGTCAAAATATAAAATATTTAGCTCCTTCTCTGTGGGAAATGATTGAAGAGGAAACAAAAGTAAATATAGGGATACGTTATGGAAAGTTTATGGCTAATAACGATGAAAGCGGAGCTTCTTTGATAAGAGGTTTCTTGGATATGGTTGAAGGGTCTTCGTATATTCCTGAAAATATAAAAATAGTTGAGATAGAAGATGCTATGGAAAATTTATTAGACATTCACCATGCAATAAATAATTTTCACAATGAACCTATATTTGCAAAAGAGTTATACAATATTATTGGTAAAGATAATAAAATTCCTTCATCTATAATGAAAAAAACAGTATTTGGTATTATAGAAGTTTTTTTAACGAACGGGTATGGTGTAGCTTTTTGTGCCGAAAAATACTATATAGAATTGATTAAACAATTTAGTCAAAAAGAAGCCTTTTTTGCACTTATTTCTTTTACTGAAGAAGGAATAGCAAGTACTTTACAATTTTCTTTATGTGAAAATAAATATAGAGAATTATTAAATTTAATTAAAGACAAACTTACTTCTAGCGTTATTTTAGAGTTATTTGAAAAGGTTAGAAAATTTCAAGGAGATATTAGTTTAATTGGAAAAGATACAGATATCAAACAAAAAATAGCTAATGCAAAAGTTATTTTAAAAAAATAAAATCTTAAATTGATGAAAACTAAAGAAAAACAAAAAAATATTCCAAAAGGTTGGAAAATTAAGAAAATTAAAGACTTACTTGATTACGAAAGACCTGATAATTATATCGTCAAAAATACTAATTATAGAGATGACAAAAAGATCCCAGTACTTACAGCAAACAAATCATTCATTTTAGGTTATACAGATGAAGATTTTGGTATTTATGAAAATACTCCAACTATAATTTTTGATGATTTTACTACAGATAGTAAGTATGTTGATTTTCCTTTTAAAGTTAAATCATCGGCTATAAAAATTTTAAAAGAAAAAAATAATGACATAGATTTAAGGTTTGTTTATGAAAAAATGAAATCCATTGATTTTCCAAGGGGAAATCATAAGAGATACTATATTTCTCAATATCAAGAAATGAATATTTTGACACCGCCTTTTAAAGAACAACAAAAAATTGCGGAGATTTTAGAAACGGTTGATAAAGAAATAAAAAAAACTAATGAGATTATAAACAAAACAGAAAAGTTGAAAAGAGGGATAATGCAAAAACTTTTTATTCAAAAGGATAGAGACAAAAAATTTAAAAATAGAAAAGTTAACGAAATAGCAAATGTTTTAACAGGGAAAACACCTAAACGAATAAAAAAAGAATTTTATGAAAACGGTATCTTCCCTTGGGTTAAAAGTACAGAAGTTAATTTTGAAAGAATAAAAGATACTTCTGAAAAAATAACGAAAGATGCTATTAGAATTGAAAATATGAAAATAGTTCCAAAGGGGGCTGTTTTGGTTGCTATGTATGGACAAGGAGTAACGAGAGGAAAAAGTGCAATTTTAGATTGTGAGGCAACAACTAATCAAGCCATTGCTTCAATTGTTCCAAATTCTGAATTAACGACAGACTATTTATTCTATTGGTTATCTTTTCAGTATGAAAATCTTAGAAATTTAGGGCATGGAGGTAATCAAAAAAATTTAAATTTAGATATTATTAAAAATATAGAAATTTTTCTCCCAGATACAAACTATCAGAAAAAAATTACAAAAATTCTTTCAGCTGTTGATGAAAAAATTTCAGTTAATAAAAAGCTAAAAGAAAAATTAACTCAACTCAAAAAAGGCCTTTCTCAAGACCTTTTGAGTGGTGAGGTTAGAGTTCTAATAACATGATTTCAAAAAAAGAGATAGAAAGAATTATAGAGTATAAATTGTTGGGGCTAAAAGCACTCGGAGCTTTTGTTGTTGTTCTTTTTCAAAGTTCTATATTTTTTATATTTTATTTTATAATTGATATCTCACTCAGTTTTTATCAAAAGTATCAAGGTGATAAGAATCAAGATCTTTCTAACGAAGAAGTAACAACTATTAAAAAAACAGCCACAAAAACACAAAAAACTCTTGATAAATTGGCTAGAGATCAAAAAGAATACAATATGGAAGAAGTTAGAAGAAAAGAATCTCTTTCTTTATTAAATAAACTTCTTACAGAAAGTGAAGTTCGAGAAAAAGATTTGTTATCACTTACCAGCACATCAGAATATTATCAACTTTTTGTTTACAGTGCCTCTCTTAGTCGGTTAGTTAAGTCATTAGACATTCCTGATTTTGGAACACAACCAAATAGACTTTACCCGATTTTTTTAAAAGATCTTGGTTTCGCAAGATTAGGGAAAGGATCCCCCTCTCTTTTGATAAATAAAAACAATTTAAAAGAAAAAAAACTTACAGATATTAAAGAATTTAAAAAGTTCTTGATGTATCATTTTAGTAAAGTTAGAGGTAAAGAATGGAAAGATTTTATAGAAAAAGTTAAAAGTTTTGATAAAAATAAATCACAAAAATTAAAAAAAATTAATTATAGAGATATGGGTTATTTAAAAATTAATTTTTTACTAACCGAGACAAATATGAATATTACAAATGTTGGACTTGTTGATGGTGAACATTTAGGTCTTGGAAGTGTAAAAAACGATGAAGATATAAATAGACAAATACTTTTAAGAACTAATATTAAATCTGAATCAGATAAAGAAGATTTAAAAATTCGTATTAGAAAAGTTATAAACAAACAAGATATATCTTTTCTCTTAAATGGAATATCTAAAAAAATTAAATTAAAAATTGAATCAGAACAAGATACTATAAAAGAAAATTTAAATATTAAAACGGTGTTAGGTTTTAGTACAATAAATGAATCTGATTTAAAAAAAGAACTTGTACGAGTAGGATTAAACGAAAAAGAATCAAAATCTGTCTCGAATAAAATAATAAGTCGTACCCAAGAATATCAATTAGCATTAGATAACTTACAAATAAATATAGAATAATGAAATTCAACGAACAATATACAATAGAAAATCATATCATTAAGTTCTTAGAAAAAGAGCTTAGTTATGAATACATAAAACCGAAGGACTTTGCAAAACTGCGGGAATTTGAAAATGAATATATTATTTCATCTCTTTTGCTTGATGCTATAAAAAAAATAAATAATGTTTCTGAAGATGAAGCTAAATCTGTATTACGAGAAGTTAGAAAAATAGATAATAATGAAGATTTTCTTAAAACTTTCCGTAATGGAATAAATCTCAAAGATTCTGAAACTGGGAAAATGAGAGATTACTTTATTATTGATTTTGATAATCTTGAAAATAATCGTTTTGTAGTAACCAATCAATTTTATTTTGAAGGAAATTCTGAAAATATAAGAACTGATGTTTTGGTATTTTTAAATGGTTTGCCTATTGTAAATATTGAAGCTAAAAGTCCTACCGCTTCAAGCACTGTAAATTATGCAAACGCTGTTGGACAAATAAAGAGATACGAGAGAAATGCCTTTAAACTTTTTTGGCCAAATTGTTTTAATATTGCTACTGACGGGCTAGAAACAGTTTATGGAGCTACTTATTCTCCAGCTCAGTATTTCTTGAAATGGAAAGAGGAGGAATTAAGTAAAAAATATGAAGAAGAACTTGAGATGACTTTATTTGCCTTATTATCGCAAGAAAGATTATTGGATATTATCAGAAATTTTATTCTTTTTGATAAAGATAAAGAACAAACCATAAAAAAAATTGCTCGATATCAACAATTAAGAGCAACTAATAAAATTGTAGAAAGAGTTAGAAAGGGAGAAGATAAAAGAGGACTTATTTGGCATACTCAAGGATCAGGGAAATCACTGACTATGTTTTTTACTGCATGGAAGTTACGATTTAATAAAAACTTAAAAAATCCAAAAATTTTTATCTTGGTTGATAGAATTGATTTAGATGATCAAATTTATGAAACTTTCGCAAATTGTGGAGGAGAAAATGTTGTGCGAGTAAATTCTCGTCGTGATCTTGAGAGAAAAATAAAATCATCTGAAAGAGGAATTTTTATTTCAACTATTCAAAAGTTTTCTGAATTAGGAAATGATGTGAAAAATCTCGATGAAAATATAATTGTGCTTTCTGACGAAGCTCACCGAGACAATGAGGGAATTTCAGCAATCAATTTAAGAAGTTCAATGGAAAATGCTTTTTTCTTTGGCTTTACAGGAACTCCTATTGATAGAACTACTTTAAATACTCATAGAAATTTTGGAGCTGAAGGAGAAAGGTATCTTGATTATTATTCAATCAAACAAGCTATTGATGATGGAACTACTCTCCCTGTTACATATGAGGCAAGATTATCTAAATTTTTTATTGATGAAGAAAAACTTGATAAACAATTTGAAGAAATGACTGAAGGGCTTTCGGAAAAAGAAAAGGAACAAATATCTAAAAAATATGGAAGAAAAGAAGCTATTGTAAAACTTGATAAACGAATGGAAGCAATTGCTCAAGATATTGTGGAACATTTTAAATTATATGTTGAACCCACAGGATTTAAGGCTCAGATTGTTTGTTATGATAGAGAGGCTACAGCTAAGTATAAAGAACTTCTTGATAAACTTGTCCCTAAAGACTGGTCAACCGTTATTTATTCCGCAGGTGATCCAAATACAAGTCCTGAAGAATTACAAAAATATAATACTACCAAGGCAAAAAGAGAGAAATTAATTAATGACTTTAAAGACCCTAATAGTCCTTTAAGGTTTTTATTAGTGTGCGATATGCTCTTGACTGGTTTTGATGCTCCTATTGAACAAGTGATGTATTTAGATAAGCCTCTCTGGGATCATAATCTTTTACAAGCTATTGCTAGAACCAACAGAATCTATCCAAATAAAGGAGCTGGGAAAATTATTGATTATTACGGAATAACTAAAAGTTTACATAAAGCTTTAGATTTTGATGAAAGTGAAGTTGATTCTGCGATGATTAATATAGATAAACTTAAAGAAGAATTCAAAGATATTCTAGATGAAATTATGGATATTTTTATAAATGTAAATATTGAAGATCCTTCAATCGAGAATCTTCGTCGTTGTTTGAAAATATTTGCCGAAAATAATGAGAAGCAAAAATTCTTTAGTAATAAATATGGGCGATTAAAACTTTTGTTTGAAGTTTTGTCCCCTGATCCTTTTTTGAAAGAATTTGTGAGAAAGTTTGGATGGTTAACTAGTGTTTATATTGCTTTTAGTAAAGAATTTGGTGAAAGTGCTTATAGCTCAGAAGTTTTGGCTGAATATGGAGAAAAAGTTAAAAATTTAATTCAACAAAGAGTTGATTATGAAGGAATTACAAAAAATTTCAGGGAATTAAATATAAATGATTTATATGTGATGGAAAGACTGAATAAAATGGATGATGAAGATAAAGCTTTAAATCTTGAAAAGATGTTGAAGCAAGAAATTTCTTTAAATGTTGATACAAATCCTGCTTACAAAAAATTTAGTGAAAGATTATCAGCCATCAGAAAAGAATTTGAGAAAAATCAAATTGATTTAGCTGAAAGAATTAAGCGATATCAAGAACTACTTGAAGATATAAAAAATAAAGGTGATGAAGCTAAAGAGCTTGGATATTCATTAAAAGAATACGGACTTTATGTAATTTCGGAGGAATTTATTAAAGGAGACAAAAATCTGATAAGAGAATTTATTCAAGAAATGTCTAAAAGAATCGAAGGGGTTCTTGACGGAGGATGGCAAGAATCTTCTAAAAGAGATGAATTTCTGAAAGAAGTTAAACGAATTATTCAAGAATTAATACTAAAAGAATATAAAGAAAAAATAGAAGTTTCTGATTTCCATAAATATCTAAATCGTCTAGTAGACATCATAATTAAAAAATTCTGATAATGAAAAAAGATATTACATTAAAAAATAAAAAAATCTCATACACCCTTAAAAAGAGCACGAGGGCTCGAAGAATGAGGTTGGCGGTTTATTGTGATGGAAGTATAGTCGTAACCACTCCTCTTGGTTTGAGAGGAAATATTGTAGAAAAGTTTTTAACTGAAAAAACCCAATGGTTATTTACTAAATTAAATTTTTTTAAGCAATTTGAGGGCAAAGCAATTACAAAGTATAGTCATGAAGACTATTTAAAATTTAAAAAAGAAGCCTGTATCTTAGCTGAAAATAGAATTTCTTATTTTAATAAAACATATAAATTAAAATACAATAAAATAAGTATAAAAAATCAAAAAACCCGTTGGGGTAGTTGTTCAAAAAAAGGTAATTTAAATTTTAATTATAAGATAGCGCTTTTGCCTGAAAAAATTTCTGATTATATTATTGTTCACGAATTATGTCACCTAAAAGAATTTAATCACTCAAAAAAATTCTGGAATTTAGTTGCTAAAGCGATTCCTGATTATTTAGAAATTAAAAAAGATCTCAAAAAAAGTGGTTATCAATTTTATAAATAAAGAAGTTGTATTTATAAAATAATTGAAATTTCAGAAATTTTATGCACAATGAATATTAATGTAATTATAGGAGAATTAAATAAAACTCTTTACGAAAAACAACCTAAAAAAATAAGTAGCTCATGGATAGTCCAAAATGTTCCTCGTGCATATAGATATATACACAAAAATATTAGAACTGAAACAAATGAAATAGACTGGGATAAAGTTACAAGTCTTTTGGAAAGAGATTTTCAAAAACGTTGGGTAAGGTATCGGAGAAAAGTAGTAAAGCCTTACACAAATAAAAAAGAAGTAGACATTGTTTTAAATAAATATAAAGATAAGTTATATACATTTATTACTTCGCTTGATGATAGTGATTTTACTTCTAGAGATAAAATTCTTATATCCCTAGTTCGTCTATCTCAAAAAGGTAATGTTCTAGCCCAACAAGAATTAGTTATTTTACTGAAATACACTGTTGATGATTGGATTGATCGTTATTACTATTTAAAAAAATGGAAGGGCTATACTGATGATGTAGAAGACAAAATAAAAGGATGTATCCGTTGTTATAGATACACAGGTTCTTTTCTTGGTTATTTATATAAAACATTAGAGTATTCAGGAAGAGGTATTGTTCCTGTTCAAAAATTTTCTCTTGATGATCCTGTATTAGATGGGGTAAGAACGAGGATTGATTATGTTGTAGTGGAGGAAGATGAAGTTAGTTGACTAAAAGAAGAAATAAACGACGGTTAATGTTAATCGCTTCGCAACCGCCTAAAAATGAGTTAACATGTAGAATAATATCAATAAGTTTGGTATTATATTCATTAACAATTAAATATTAGTAGCCTAACCCTTTTGAATTTCAGGAGATATGGTGAAAAAATCCGCTAAAGTATAAAAGACTCCTAGTCAAAGTCACTTTAGCGGTCGTGCAGGGAAACTTGTACGGGTGGGCCTCGGTTCATCGCAATGGCTAGGAGCCTTTTGTATTCTCAAGGTTCCAACCATTTAAATCCGCTAAAGTTATGAATTTAAAAAACCAACTTTCTCCTAAAGGAACTGTTTTTTCTGAAAAAATAGAACGAATTGGAAAAAGAATATTACTAGGCTTTACTGCTTTTATAATTTTCTTGTTTATTATAACTAGTTTTATGGATGATCCTGATCCAAGTAGTTACGCTGTAAAAAAAACTCCTGCTTCTGCAATAAAGATTGAAAAAGAAGAAGTGAAAGATTTATCTATAAGAGCTTTTGTATTATCAAAACATTTTGTAGAAAGTTTTCTTAAATCTCCGTCTACTGCTGACTTTCCTTTTTTAGATTATTCAGTATTAGAACTAGGTGATGATAGATATAGTATTCAATCATATGTTGATTCTCAAAATAGTTTTGGAGCAACCATGAGAACTAGATGGAAAGCTGTTTTGAGATATAACGGAGGTAGTGAATCAGATATTAATAATTGGACGTTAAGAAGGCTTGAATTTGACGGAGAAGAGATGTATCAAGCTCCTCTTGAGCAATAAAATAAATATCTGATATAATATATCTAACAATTAAATAAAAGTCTTGGTCTAGAAGAATATATAGCGATAAATTATATATTCAACCAGTAGACGGAACATCCACTGCTCTACCCCGATCAAAGTTGAAGCTAACTTTGTCTATAACCAAGCAATTCTATTTTAATAGAATTTGAGGTGAGGGCCTTCGAACTTAATTAAGTTTGAAGGCCCTTTTGTTTATTTAATTGGATTAATAGTTAATAAAAAATTAAATTATGAATCAAATAATTAGTAAAAATTTAAAATATAACATTTTATCAAATAATTCTATAAAACTACCTTTGACTTATGAAGTTGAAACCATAAATAAGGAATTAATTGAAGGAAATCCTTATGATGATATAGGAGATGGTATTTGCGATAGATATGATAGATATGAATGTTTTTTGAAACAACAACGAAGAACTCTTTTAAATAAAAGAAAATTTTTAATATCTTATGAAAAATATGGAGGGAATATTACAATTACTTGTAAAGTAATCGGGATAAAAAGCAGAAAAACTATATATAATTGGATAGAGAAAGATAAATATTTTGCTGAAGCAATGGAGGATATAACAAGTATAAAAGGAGATTTTTATGAAGATCTATTATTAGCTTTTGCATATAAAGGAAATATTAGTGCTCTAAGATTTTTTCTTTCTCATAATCACCCTAAATATATGACTCATCGTAAATACTACAAACCTTCAGAAAAGAAAACTTATGGAGATCTATGTGATTTAAACTCAATCGTGTAATTTTAGGGTGTATATATGCAAAAAACGTGTAATTTTAAATTTATTCAAATTTTAATGATTAAATTAAACAGTTGGAAAATTTGAAAAACCCGTGTTTTTTTCCAATGGCTCCAATCATTTTATTAAAAACCTTGAAATACAGTAGATCTCTCCTGTGCGACATTTGCGACATTTCTAATTTTTTTTGAAAAAAAATGCTGTTTTCGTCCCATGTGTCCCGTTTGAGATTGGACCTTTCGATGAAAAACCTGTGTTTTTGTCCAATGAGTCTAACTTAATTAAGAAGTTTTTTAAAAATATCTAAAATTAGAATCATTTACTACCCATTGGACTTTTTTGAAAAACCCGCAATTTTGTCCAATATGTCCAACTTTTTTTGTAAAAAGTGCTATTTCGTCCGATTCGTCCGGTGAAATTTAATATTTTTCTAAAAATTTATAAAAAATAACAATTTCAATAGTTTCTCCTGTGTGACATTTGTTGCATTTCTAGGATTTGTTTACTAAAATTTTCTAAAAAACCTTGAAATCTCGGCAATTTCAGCAACCACCAAATTGCTATAGAATGTTGAAAATAAACATCTATTTTGATTTTTCTAATAATTTTTTACCCCCGACCCACAGTCATAAGAAAAATTACAAAAATAATGCTAAAATACCCTTATAATACTTAATTGTGCTATTACTTAACCTTAGTGGCCCGCAACATCGTGCTAGCACGAAGACGTTATTGTCTTCGGGTGCTCGAAGTAGTTTGTAGGCAAACTTCTATACAAATTTATTGGTTGTGTTAGGATAAAATAAAATGAAGATTGAACCCAATTATAATGGCTTCCAAGAGTTTTTTTCTGAAAACCAAAAAAACGCTAAAGAAGAATTCAAAAGCCTAAATGAAGAATTTAGTGGAATTTTTGACGAGGTAATAAAACTCGGAGTTGGAACAAATTTAGGAGCTGGCCAGAAACAAAAAGGAACGGCAATCACATTTTATCTTCGTGCTGCAAAATATTTATACACCTCTTATGATTTATCCATAACAGGACATACAGAGGAATCAAGAATTTTACTAAGAAATGCTATTGAATTACTAATACTCGGCTTCCTGATTTCTGAAAAAGATGATGTATATAATCTTTGGCTTGAATGTTATGATTTAAGAATAAAGAATACCGATAAACACGGGAATGTTGATATGGAATTGGCAAAGGAAAAAAGATTTTGGGTTAGTCAGATAAGAACGGGTCACTTGAAATTTTTAGAAGATAGTAAAGACACTTCCCACCTGTATACAACCTGGAAAGATTTCTCAACACGTTATTCTCATGAAAATATGTACAATCTTGCTGTCAGAATAGAGACGAATGATGATAGAACTGAAATCTATATTGGAGACGGATACGATTCAAAGACAAGACGAATGCCTCAAAATTTACATCTAATATTGGATATTATGAAAGATATATTGTCTTTTATAAAAAAGATAAAACAGGAAATATAACACGCACGAGGACCTTAATTTTGATAAATTGAAATAGTTAAAAATAACCTTACTGGATTTAGCCGACCACAGTTCTAGCACGAGGTAGCCCGTAACAGTTTTTTAAAATAGCGATAGTATTATGAATAATATTAAATTAAAAAAAGATTTAATAAATAAAGATAAATATCAAGTATTTCTGTGTGTTTGTCCTGCAAATTTACTATTTAGTTTTGCAATACATCCGTGGTTTGTTATTAATCATAAGGGAACAGTATCACGTTGGGAGGTTTTATTTCCTCGACGAAAACATAATTTAAGATTTGGTTATTTAAATAAAAATTTCTATTCTTTATTTCAAGGAATAGAAATTTTACCGTTTTCTCAAAAATATTTTTGGAAAGGGAAAATATTGTCTAAAATAGAAGGGGATGAAAATTCTGTAGCTGCACAAATGATAGATTTTATTGAGAAATCTAATCAAAATTATCCGTATACTGAAAAATACTGTCTTATTGGTCCAAACAGTAATACTTATATTCAGTGGGTACTTAATTACTTTCCTCAGTCAAATATGGTTTTGCCATGGAATGCTATTGGAAAGAATAAAGCACGAAAGCTTAAATGATTTCAATTAAATTTAATGAGCCAAAGCCACACAAATAATTTGTTTAGGATTGTGTTGTTGAAGGGTTCTTTTGGCTTCGTTCATGGTAGTTCCTGTAGTAATAACATCATCTAGTAAAATTATATTTCTATCTTGGATTAATTTTGGCATTACAACTTTAAAACAATCTCTCAGATTTTCTTCTCTTTCTTCTTTACTCTTGGTTCTCGATTGGGGTAGGGTATTTTTCACTTTTTTTAAAATATTTTTCCGGTATTCAAAGGAACTATTTTTATCTAAGTTGTTTATTTCTAAAGCGATTAATTCTGTTTGATTATAGCCTCGCTCCCTTTTCTTTTTTGAAGTAATTGGAATGGAAATTAAAATAGGTTTATCAAAATTAGTTAGTAAATTTAACTCTGACAACTCTTCTATTAAATAATCGTAAGTAATTTGTCCAAAAAGTTGGGATATTTTAATATTATTTTTAAATTTTAATGACCAGATTGCTTCTTTAACAAACTTATTCCTGTAATTAAATATTGCGATGGAATTTTTAAGAGGGGGAATTTGGGCAGGGCTAGTTAATGATAAAAATTCCTCAATAGAAATATTTTTTAAAAGTTTTTGAGTCTTATTTAAAGGTAAAAAAGCATTTAAAGTTATTCCCCATATTTTATTAAAATAGTTGTTAAGTTTCATTAACTATATGATATAATTAATATCAATATAGGGCGAGTTTTTTTAAATTAATGTGATTAATTGTTATGTGGACAGATATTTTAGCAAAAACTAAAAGTTTAAATATTTTTAAAAAGAAATCTAAAAGTTTTTTAGGTATTGATATTGGTGGTTCTGCTATTAAAATAGTTCAATTAAAAAAAGATAAAGGTGTGGCTGTTCTGGAAACATATGGAGAAATGTCTCTAGGTCCTGTTGGCGGAACTGAAGTAGGACGCTCTACTAATTTAAACGATAAGCAGATAAGTTCTTCTATTTTAGATTTAATTAAAGAGTCCAGAGTTAGTGTTTTTAATTGTGGAATATCTATTCCTATTCGTTCTAGTTTAGTTTTTGAAATTGAAGTTCCTGAGATGCCAGAAAAACAGTTACAAAAAATTGTGCCTATTGAAGCAAGAAGATATATTCCAGTTCCTATCGCTGAAGTGATCTTAGATTGGAGGATTATTCCAGAAGACCCTTTGTTAGAGGACGATGGAACTGAGGATAATCGTCCAGCTGTTAATAAATTTAAAGACGAAGATAAAATTAAAGAAGGTGCTAACACAGGTAAAAAATTAAAGATTTTTGTTGTTGCTATTCATAAAAATGCTATAGAAAAATATAGAAGTATTGCCAAACAATCACAATTAGCTTTGAACTTTTTGGAAATAGAAATTTTCAGTACAATTCGTTCTGTCGTAGACCATAATATTAGTACTGTAGCTATTTTAGATGTAGGGTCTAGTGTTAGTAAATTGTATATAGTTGAATATGGGGTGGTTAAAGACTCTCACATTATAAATAAAGGATCTCAAGATATAACATTAGCCATTTCTCGTACTTTAGGAATTTCTATAAAAGAAGCTGAAGAAAAGAAAAGAGAAATTGATTTAGCTAATACTAATAGCGAGAATAAAGAAATTAACGAAGTTATTGAGACAAATTTGAAATATATACTTATGGAAGTTAATAAAGTGTTAAAACAATACCAGACTAAAAATAGTAAAAATATTAAAGAGCTTATTTTTACAGGAGGGGGAACTGTAGTGAAAGGTTTAGAAGTATTTACTTCTAATAATTTAGAAATTAATGCTCGTATTGCAGATCCGTTTTCAAAAGTTAAAACACCTGCTTTTCTTGATGATGTTTTGGGAGAAATTGGTCCAGAATTTGCAGTTGCAGTAGGGTTAGCTCTTAGAGGGCTGGAAGGATAAAAATACTTTTTAATATATCCACACCTTTCGTGATGTAATTTGTTTTTTTAAGGTATAATATAAATACATAATTCTTGATCTCAAATTAGTTTATTTTTTATTGGGAGATAGAGCTAAATTATTTAAATTTTATGGAGACTTCCTTTATTCCTAAAAAAAATTATAAAGAGAAAGCTGTTAATACTAAATATACGAGTTGGTTTTTGGTTATAGCTACTTTTATTTTTGCAGCGAGTGCTATTTTTGCAGGAGGAGTTTTCTTTTATAAAGGATTTTTAGAAAGTGAAATAAAAAATAAAAATACAATTTTGGAGAGAGAAAGAGGCGGTTTGGATTTAGCTTTAATTCAAAAATTATCTAAATTTGATAAGAAAATAGAGGTAGCTAAAGAATTGTTAGATGACCATATTGCTTTAAGTTACTTATTTAATTTTTTGGAAGCTAATACATTAAAAGAAGTTATGTTTAATAATCTTAACTTTGAAGTAACTAAAGATGGTTATCAGCTTATTTTAGAAGGGAGAGCTAATAGTTATGCAGATGTAGCGGTGCAATCCAATGTGTTGAGCAGTAACAAGAATATTTTAGAACCAATATTTTCAGATTTAAGAGTAAATAGTAATGGAGATATAGTGTTTAAAGCTTCAATGAAAATGGACCCTAAGTTAATTTCTTATAAAGATAACTTAGAAGTAGAATAAAATTATGTTTAAGTTTATATTACCTACATTTTTAATATTACTATCAGGAGGATTATTTTTCTTTTACGCTGATTCTAGTTATCAAGATATAAAAGAATTAAAAGAAGAAAAAATTCAATATGACGAGGCTTTAAATAAATCTAGAGAATTGAGAGAAATTAGAGATGAACTATTGCAAAAATACAATAGTCTTGATTCTGATGATAAGGATAGATTAGAAAAAATTATTCCTGATAATGTAGACAATGTTAAATTGATAATGGAGATAGATTCAATTGCTTCTAAGTATGGAGCTGTTATTAGAAGAGTTGATGTTAATTCATCCATAGATGAGAGTGAGTCTTTAGGAAAAAGCGATAAGGAATATAACACTATTAAATTAGATCTTACTATTGAATCTTCATATGAAGATTTTAGTAAATTTTTAGGTGACTTAAGTAATAATTTAAGAATAGTTGATGTTAATTTTCTTTCTTTTGAGTCAAATTATTTAAATTTATATCAGTTTAAACTTAGTTTTAAGACTTATTGGTTAAAATAATAAAATTTAAAAATGTTAAAAAAGATATTTAAAAAACAAATTTTTTTGATACTGATTGCTGGTATATTGCTTGTTTGGTTAACCCAAGTTAATGCTAGTTCAAGCTCTCAGTTGGTTTCAATTAGTGATGGTGGAGATATAGACAGGGTTGGTAGAGAAACTTTAGAAATATTGTTAACTTTGAAAGCATTAGAATTAGATGAAGAATTTTTTGAACTTCTTGTCTTTAAAGAGTTAAAAGATTTTAGTATTGAGTTAGAAGATAAAGCTAAAGGAAGAAATAATCCTTTCAAAGATTTTCTTTTTGATGATGATGAATATGAAGATCTAAATGACGATTTAAATGATAGTTTAGATGATGACTTCAATGAAGAAACTGAATAATTTAAATTAATTATATGAAGTATTTAGATATCTTATCTAAAAAGAATATAGTTACTCCTGAATTAGTAGATACAATAGAAGAAAGTTTAGCTGTTAGTGAAGAGAATAGTTTAGATAAAATTCTTGCTGAAAAAGGTGTAACAAAAGAGGAAATTCTTAAAGCTAAAGAAGAGTTTTTTAATTTACCTTTTAGAGACTTAAGTGTTGCTGAATTTTCAAATAAGATTTTAAAATATGTTCCTGAGAAATCAGCTTTACATTATAAATTTATACCATTAGGTATTGTTGATAATTTTTTAGAAATAGGGATTGTAGACCCTTCTAAAATAGAAGCTCGAGATGCAATTCAATTTATTTCTTCAAAGGTAGGTTTACCTTTTAAACTTTTTGTAATTACAGAGGATGATTTTGAGTTATTGTTTGAAGGGTATCGTGGTTTGAGAGGTGAAGTATCTCAAGTTTTAGATGAATTTGAATTAGAGTTAACAAAAGATGAAGAAGAGATCAGTAAAGAACTTAATAAGATAGGGAAACATACAAAACAAGAAACTGTAATAAAAGAAGACGCTCCTATTACCAAAATGGTAGCTATTATTTTAAAGTTTGCTCATGAAGGAGATGCTTCAGATATTCATATTGAACCTGTGAGAGACAAAGTACAAGTTCGTTTTCGTGTAGATGGCGTTCTTGATGTTCATTTAATTTTACCAACAAAAGTTCACCAAGCTGTAGTAGCTAGAATTAAAATTTTAGCTAAGATGCGTTTGGATGAAAAAAGAAAACCACAAGATGGTCGTTTTACAGCTATGGTTGATAAGTCTAAGATTGATTTTAGAGTATCTACTTTTCCTTCTTATTATGGAGAAAAGGTAGTAATGCGTCTTTTGGAATCAAACAAAGGGGTAACAAAATTAGAGGATACAGGTTTGTCTAAGAAACATCTGGAAGTAATAAGAAGAGGTATTAAAAGAGATCATGGATTGATTTTAATTTCTGGACCAACTGGATCAGGTAAAACAACAACTCTCTATGCTATTTTAAATGAAGTAGATAGATTAAGTAAAAATGTATTAAGTCTTGAAGATCCTGTAGAAAAAAATGTTGAAGGTGTAAGTCAGTCACAAGTAAGACCAGAAATAGGTTATACTTTTGCTAGTGGACTGAGAACAATTTTGCGGCAAGACCCTGATATCATCATGGTGGGTGAGATTAGAGATAAAGAGACTGCTGCTTTAGCTATTCAAGCAGCTCTAACAGGGCATTTAGTTCTTTCAACAATTCACACAAATGATGCTGTTGGAGTTGTTCCGAGATTGGTTGAAATGGGAGTAGATCCGTTTTTAATTGCACCTACTTTGATTATTTCTATGGCCCAAAGATTAACTAGAAAATTAGCAGAAGGGTCAGGAAAAGCTCTCCCTGTAAAAGGAAGTATTAAAATGATTATTGATAAAACTTTTGAAGGATTACCAGACAAGTTTAAAAAAGATATTGTTTTTCCAGAATTTGTTTATGAAGCTACTCCTACTGAAAATAACCCTGAAGGGTTGAAAGGAAGGACTGGTATTTATGAAGTGCTTGAAATAGATTCTGATATTGAAGAAATAATTCTAACAAGTCCTGACAGTGTCTCTCTTGAAAAAATAGTTAGAGAAAAAGGTATGATGACAATGAAAGAAGATGGTTTCTTAAAGGCGTTTAAAAAGATCATTCCTTTTGCAGAAGCTAATAAGTTTTAATTTAGAAGATCGATTTTTCCCCAATTAATAATCATTTTAATACTTAAATTGTGTATAATTAAATAGAATGTAGAAGTAAATTTCTACTTATTAAATAACTATGGACTATAAAAAATTAATTGAAGATTTAATAAACAGTGTTGTAAAAGAAAATGGATCTGATATTCATTTAACTAGAGACGAATATCCTGTAATTAGAGTGCAGGGGTCTTTGCATTATCTAGAAGCTATGCCCAAGCTTTCTTCAGATGATATAATGGGGATTGTTACATATCTTTTAACTCCAGAATATAAGGAAGAATTTTTAAAGAATAAAGAAATTGATTTTTCTTTTGAAACAGAAGTAGCAAGATTTAGAGGAAGTTGTTTTTATGCACAAAAATCAGTTGGGGTTAGCTTACGACTTATTCCTAAGAAAGTAAAAACTTTGAAAGAACTTAACTTACCTTCTGTTTTAGAAACTTTTGCTCAAAAACAACAAGGTTTTTTCTTGGTGGTTGGTCCTATGGGTCATGGTAAATCAACGACCTTAGCTTCAATGGTAGAAATGATTAATCAGACTAAAGCAGAACATATAGTAACTATAGAAGATCCAGTTGAATATATTTTTCAAAAAGGAAAATCAATAATAGATCAAAGAGAAGTAAAAATAGATACAAAAGATTTTCCCACAGCATTAAGATCAGTATTCAGACAAGATGCTGATGTTATAATGATAGGGGAAATGCGAGGTATAGAAACAATTTCTACTTCAGTTACTGCGGCAGAAACAGGACATTTAGTTCTTTCTACTTTACATACTAACAACGCTCCTCAAACAATAGATAGAATTATTGATGTATTTCCGCCTCAACAACAAAACCAAATAAGGATTCAATTAGCTGGTTCATTATTAGGTATCTTTTCACAAAGATTAGTTCCTAGAATTTCAGGAGGAATGATTCCTGCTTATGAGTTATTAATAAATAATAATGCTACTGCAAATTTGATTAGAGAAGGGAGAACTTTTGAAATTGCTAATGTGATAGAAACATCTTCAGCAGAAGGCATGGTAAGTTTAAATAAATCTTTAGAAGAATTAGTTAGAGTGGGTGAAATAACTTTAGAAAACGCAAGAAAATATTCATTTAGACCTAAAGAATTAAAGGGATAATAAAATTATGTTATTTAAATATAAAATTATAGATAAAAATGGGGTTGAAAAAGCAGGTGAAATTGATGCTATCAGTGAAGAAGCCGCGATTACTTCACTGCAAGGACGTGAGTATGTAATTACTTATATAGGGTCTGCTGATAAAAAGAATCTCTTGAATATGGAGTTTACTTTTTTGCAAAAGGTTTCTAATAAGGACATCGTTATTTTATCTAAGCAATTATCTACACTATTTAGTTCTCATGTTTCTGTTTTAAGAGTTTTCCGTTTATTAGGAGAAGAATCTGAAAATCCAGCTTTGAGAAGGGTTTTAACAGCTGTAGCTGATGATATTCAAGGAGGATTACAAATTTCAGTAGCTTTATCTAAACATCCAAAGGTATTTTCTAGTTTTTATGTCAATATGATAAAGTCTGGAGAAGAGTCAGGTAAATTAAATGAAACTTTTGCCTTTTTAGCAGAGCATTTAGATAGAAATTATGACTTATTGTCTAAAGTAAAAAATGCTTTAGTTTACCCAATTTTCGTTATTGTAGTGTTCGTAGTTGTTATGGTTCTGATGTTCACTATGGTTATTCCTAAAATAAGTATTATTTTGACAGACGCTGGACAAGAATTACCTTTATTGACTAGAGCTGTGATTTCAACAAGTGATTTTTTACTGGATTACGGAATCTTCCTTCTTGTAATTTTAGTAATAGGTATTTTTATGTTTTTGAAATTTGCTCGTACTGAAGCAGGAAGATTATCTGTGGATAGACTTAAATTGAGTGTTCCTTATATAGGAGATTTATATAAAAAAGTATATTTAGCTAGAATACTGGGAAACATGCAAACCATGTTAACTAGTGGTGTTTCTATTGTGAAAACTATGGAGGTAACGACTTCTGTTGTAGATAATGTTGTTTATAAAGCGATATTAGAGAAATCTGTGGCTGCTATTAAGTCAGGAGTTTCTGTGTCAGAATCTTTAACTGGTTATAAAGAAATCCCTAATATTATGGTTCAGATGATAAAGATCGGAGAAGAAACAGGGGAATTTAATAAAGTTTTAGATACTCTTTCTCGTTTTTACGAAAGAGAAGTAAATGGAGCTGTAGACATGTTGGTAGGAATGATTGAACCAGCTATGATTGTTCTTCTTGGTTTAGGGGTAGGAGGATTGATGGCTGCTGTATTAATGCCTATTTACAATATTTCATCAGCAATTTAAAAAATTAAATATTATGTATCAAAAAAGGGTGAGGCTTTAGCCTCGCCCTTTTTCTATATTATTTATCCCCAACCCCATTTTCTTTTTATAGGCATCTAAGAGTATAATATAGGAACAAACAATAAATTATACAGTCTTATAATTTTATTATTAATTATTATTAAGTAAGTCAAAAGTTTATAAAGTCTAT
>JAGLLX010000003.1 GCA_023140255.1 Minisyncoccota bacterium
GTCTATAAAGTCTATAAAGTAAAAATTGCTTTGCAATTTTTTAAAAAAAGACTTTCGACTTTCGACTTTATAGACTTTTAACTAAAGTATATATATGAAAAAACAAAAAGGTTTTTCTCTAATTGAGTTATTGATCGTAGTTGCTATTATGGGTATTTTGGCAGCTGTAGTTTTGAGTTCTTTAGGAACTGCTCGTGAAAAAGCGAGAGATGCTAGAAGATTAGAGGATGTAAAGGATATGGTTAAATTATTAGTGATTGAAGCAGATGCAGGAAATGCTAATTTGTTAACATGTACAGCAGCAGATGCTGCAGCAAGAACTTGTACTGGTCCAGGAGATGTATCAAGTTTTAGTGATTATAATGATCCTTCTGATCCTGATGGGGATGGAATTGCTTGTGATAATTCATCAACAGAAGCTTGTGCTTATTCTGTAAGTAAGATTGATGGGACTGCTGGAGCAGGAACAGAAGATTTCCAAATTTGTTTTTATCTTGAGTATGGAGCAGGAGGTTTAGATGAAGGTCTTAACTCTGCTATAGGTCCAGTTGGTAGATTAGTGGGTGGATGTAATTAATCTCCTCTTCTTAGCTTATAATGTTCTATAAAAATTCTAAAATTAAAAAAGGAATGACTTCGGGGCACTTGGATAAAGTGTCTCGTGGTTTTTCTTTGATTGAATTATTGGTAGCTATCGCTATTATGGGAATTTTATCTTCTATTGTTTTGGTTTCTTTAGGTGGAGCTAGAGCAAAAGCAAGATTAGGAAGAGCTCAGAGTCAGATGTCTGCTTTACACGCACATTTAGTTATGTGTATTAATGATGAATCTACTTTTCATAACGGAGCAATAGTTGTTGATACAACCCAACTTTGTGGTGGAAGTTCTGAAACCTTTCCAGCCTTACCTAGTAATTGGAGTTACAATGACGCAATAGCATCTCCTCCTACTTATTCAGCTTCTGCGTCAGATGGAGATGAATGGATAGTTACTTGTACGGAAACAGGTTGTACTACAGTAGCAGGTTCATAAAAGAATCTTAATTTAGTATGAAAATCAATAATAAATTTCAATCAGGATTTACTTTGACAGAGTTATTGGTAGCAATTGCTATTGTTGGAATTTTATCTTCCATTGTTTTAACTTCAATGAGTGGAGCTCGTGATAGAGCAAAAGATGCTCGGAGGATTTCAGACATAAAACAAATTCAATTAGCTTTGGAAATATATTATGATGTTAATTCAAGTTATCCAGATGCTATTTATTCAGGTGACCCTTTAGCAGATTATGTAAAAATTTCACATGATCCTAATGGAGATGAATACAAATATTGGGGTAATGGACAAAATTATCATTTAGGAGCTGTATTACAGGAAACAAATAAACTTTTGGATGATGATGATGATTATTCCAGTCCGGGAGGTTTTAATGGGGACAGCTCAGATTGTGCTGGGGGAGCAGGAGCAGATATGTGTTATGATATGACACCATAAAAAATTAAAAAATCAAATTTTTCGAGGTCGGACTTCCTTTGGAAGTCCGACCTTTTTTTGAAAAATTTAGATTATTTTAATTTTTAGTGTTGGGTATTATATATCAAGTATTAAAGACAACTGCAAAGCGGTCGCCTTGTTTTTATGCTTTCGTGCTTTTATGTTTTAATGATTTTTGATGTTATAATAACGTTATGGAAAACTATTTTTTACAAATCGGGGTTTTTATTTTTGGAGCTATCATAGGAAGTTTTTTGAATGTAGTGATTTTACGACAAGAGCAAAAGTCTTTAAATGGAAGATCTGAATGCCCAAATTGTCATAAAAAATTAAGTTGGTATGAATTAATTCCTGTCTTTAGTTTTTTAATACAAAAAGGAAAATGTAGAGCTTGTAAATCTAAAATTTCTTGGCAGTACCCAGCAGTAGAAATAATAACAGGGTTATTATTTTTGTTAATTTTTAATTTTTCCGCCCAAGGCGGATCCGCCTTGGGCGGACAATTTTTTAATTTAATCTCTCTTTGGACAATTTTTTCTTTGTTAATTATTATTTTTGTTTATGACTTATATCATAAAGTAATTCCAGATTTTTGGGTTTTTCTATTTTCAGGGTTAGCTTTGCTTAGGTTTTTTATTTTTAGTTTTCAAGATTTTGGTTTTTTATCAACTTTTTGGGCAGGACCTATTTTAGCCTTTCCTTTTGCTTTGTTGTGGGTTATCTCTAAAGGAGAATGGTTAGGTTTAGGGGATGCTAAATTAGCCTTAGGAATAGGGTGGTTTTTAGGGTTAGATCAAGGTTTTTCTGCAATTATTTTAGGTGTTTGGATAGGAGCTTTTGTCGGTCTTTTGTTAATCTTTTTATCTAAACTTAAGCAATATCAACAATTGTTTTTTCTCTCTAAAACTTTTACAATTAAGAGTGAACTACCATTTGCTCCTTTTTTAATATTAGGCATCGTTTTAGTTTTTTTCTTTAATATGAGTATTTGGAATTTATTTTAATGAAAACAAAATTATTTAAAAATAAAAATAAATTTTCCGCAGGGTTTACCCCGTCAGAAACAGTGTGGTTTTTTAAATTTTTAAAAATATTTAATATTGTGAATTTTCGTAAATACAAAAAGAATAAAATTAAGTTTCAATCGGGGTTTTCTTTAATAGAATTATTGGTAACAATTTCTATTTTATTTATTGTTTCTGGTTTTGTTTATTTTAACCATGCTCAATTTAATAACCATGTTCTGATTGAAAATTTAGCATATGAAATTTCTTTAGTTATCCGACAGGCTCAGTCCTATGGCGTTCAGGTTAAACAAGCAGGTGGTAGTTTTTATAATGCTTATGGAGTTTATTTTAATAAAGATTCTGATGAACTTATAGTTTTTGCAGATATGAATTCTAATTTTGTATATGATGCTGGTGTAGATTCTCAAATTGATGTTTTGAGAATGATTGACGGAAACCATTTGTCTAATTTAAATGTTAGTGGAACTTCAGGTATGAATAGTGTAAATATTAGTTTTTTAAGACCTAACCCAGAAGCTATTATTAAAGTTAATGCGAGTGATTTTGAATATGGTACAGCTTCAGGATATAGTACTGCTGAAATAACCATCAAGTCTCCAAAAGGTATTGAAAAAACGGTTTTCGTAAATAATGTTGGACAAATATCTGTTCAAGCAGGTGGGGATGGTTTATAAGGTTATGTTAATATAAAACTAGAACTATAGTTTTTTAAAATAAAATGAAAAATATCAAATTCCTAAATCTTAAATCTTACATCTTAAATCTGAAATCCAGTATTATTTTTTCTATTAGAAAAAATAATACTGGATTTACTCTAGTAGAGATGATTGTAGCTATAGCGCTTTTTAGTGTAGTTATGGTTATGGGAATGGGATCTTTGTTGAATGTTTTAACTGCTAGTAAGCAGAATCAAGCTATTCAAACAGCAGTAAATAACTTAGGTTTGGCTATGGAAATGATGTCTCGAGAAATTAGAACAGGTTACAATTATCATTGTGGAACTTCGGGTAGCATTACAGATACTCAAGATTGCATGGATGGGGAAAATTATATTGCTTTTGAACCTTATTATGGTGATCCTAGTAACTCTAATGATCAAGTTGTTTTTAAGATTGAAAATAATAGGATTCAAAAATCAGTAGATAGCGGAGGTCATTTTGCTTCATTAACTGCTAATGAATTAGTTATAGAAAATGATTCATACTTTGTTGTAGTGGGTTCAGATCCAGATGATACAGATCAACCAAAGGTTATTATTGCTATTAGCGGAGCAGTTGCATCTAATGCGAAAGCAGTCTCTCCTTTTAATTTACAAACTACAGTTTCTCAAAGACTCTTAGACTTTTAAAAGAAAATGAAAAAAAATACTAATTATAAAAAAAATGATAAAAATAAGTTTCAAGGAGGATTTACTCTAATAGAAACTTTTGTAGCAATTACTGTTTTATTGATTGCTGTAACAGGTCCTTTGGTTTTAGTAACCAAAGCTTTATCAATTTCTAAAATGTCTAAAGGTCAAACTACTGCGATATACTTGGCTCAAGAAGCTGTGGAATATATTAGAAATGTTAGAGATGAAAATATTTTAAATAGAGTTTATTGGCTTGAAAATTTAGATGAATGTATGGAGTTAGAAGGGGATAAATGTAAAATAAATTCAATTGATGAAGAGGTTGAAGCTTGTTCATCTGATGGTTGTAGAAATTTAAGTTATAATTCAAGTAATTATCTTTATGGTTATGGATTGGGAGGTAGTTGGGTTGAATCTCGTTTCAAAAGGGATGTAGAAATAATAGAAGTAACCTCTAATAAAGAAGTAGAAATTATAGTAGACATGTTTTGGTCAGAGGGTCCAAATACTGTAAACTTTAGTATTAATGAAAGATTGTTTAATTGGCAGTAGTAAAATTTATAAAATTTTAAGATTTAAGATTTAGGATTTAAGAATTAAGAGAAAATGATTTACAAAAAAAACAAAAAAAGAATAAATAGAGAAAATTTACGTCGTAAATTTTCTCTAAAAGCTAAAAGCTATAAGCTAAATACTGACCGAGCCTTTGTTTCCATGATAGCTCTGATGTTGGCTAATATTTTCTTAATAATTGGTTTATCTATTTTTAATATAGCTTTAAGAGAATTAACTTTATCTTCAGGTGCCAAAGAATCTTTGTTTGCTTTTTATGCAGCTGACGGAGGAATGGAATGTGCTTTGTATTGGGATATACAACAAAATGCTTTTTCAACTAGTACTTCTCCTACTCATGTAAATTGTAGTGGGCAAGATGCTGAAGTTGTATTTACTACGGATGATTGTGGTGGAGATTGTAGAAAAAATACATTTGACTTAAGTTTCCCATCAGGATCTCATGCTTATATTGAATTAACAAAAGAAAGTGATGGGGATACTGTTATTGTTTCTGCTGGACAAAATACCATTGATCCAAATAATTCAAGAAGGGTAGAAAGAGCATGGAGGGTTAGATATTAAATCATTAAAATACTAGGATATTAAAACATGGACGAAAAGCTTTAGCTTTTCGCCCCTTTGTTTTTATGCTTTTATGTTTTAATGATTTTTGGTGGTATAATTGAAAAAAATATGAAGCAAACACCTGAAAATATAATTGAAAAATATGAAAATTTAAAGAAAGTGATTGAATATCATAATCATCTTTATCATACCTTAGATAAGCACGAAATTTCTGATGAAGCATATGACTCCTTGATGGAAGAACTTATTTCAATTGAAAATAAATTTCCACAATTAAAATCTTCAACTAGCCCGTCTCAAAGAGTTGGTTCAATCCCATTAAAGGTTTTTAAAAAAGCTAAACACCAAAAGAGACAATGGTCTTTTGATGATGCTTTTAATTTTGAACAAATAAAAAAATGGGAGGAAAAAATATTAAGAATGATTGACAAAGATCCTGTTATCAAGAAAGAAAAGATAGAGTATTGTGTAGAACTTAAGATTGATGGTTTGAAAGCTATTTTAACTTATAAAAATGGTGATTTTATTCTCGGTGCAACTCGGGGAGATGGTCTTGTTGGTGAAGATGCTACTCAAAATTTGAAAACAATTAAAGATTTACCTTTAGTTTTGTCAGAAAAAATTGAATTAATTTCTGTGGGTGAAATTTGGTTACCAAAAAATGAATTAAAAAGAATTAATAATGAAAGAAGAAAACAAGATGAGTCAGAATTTGCCAATACCAGAAATGCTGGAGCTGGTTCTATTCGTCAGCTTGATTCAAAAGTTACCGCTAGTAGAAACTTAAAATCTTTTATCTATAGCTTAGATTTAATTGAGGGAGTGAAAGGAAAACCAAAAACACAAATTCAAGGACTTGAGATATTAAAAAAATTAGGTTTTAAAGTAAATTCTCACTATAAATTATGTTCTTCTATTAAAGAAGTAGAAAAATTTTATCAAGCTTGGATTAAGAAAAAGAATAAGCAAGAATACGGAATAGATGGAATCGTTATTAAAGTTAACTCTTTAAAAATACAAGAAGTTTTGGGACATACTGGTAAATCGCCTCGTTGGGGAATTGCTTATAAATTTCCAGCTGAACAGGTTACTACTACTATTGAAGATATTGTTTTACAGGTTGGTAGAACTGGAGTTTTAACCCCTGTGGCTCATTTAAATCCTGTTTTTGTAGATGGGTCTACTGTTTCAAGAGCAACTTTGCATAACGAAGATGAAATTAAGAAATTAGATGTAAGAATTGGGGATACTGTAATTTTAGAAAAAGCTGGAGATGTAATTCCAAAAATAGTTTCAGTTATTAAAGAAATGAGAACTGGTAAAGAAAAGGTTTTTCATTTTCCTAAAAAAGTTATTGCTTGTGGTGGAGACGGATCTATAGAAAAAATTCCAGGGCAAGTAGCTTATCGTTGTGTAAATAAAAATTCTTTTGCGCAACAAAAAAGGAAATTTCATTATTTTGTTTCTAAAAAAGTTTTTAATATTGAAAACTTAGGACCAAAAGTAATAGATGTTTTGTTAGAAGAAAATTTGATAAATACTTTTGACGATTTATTTTCTCTGAAAAAAGGTGATTTATTGATCTTGCCAAGATTTGCAGAAAAATCAGTTGATAATTTATTGGAATCTATAGAAGATTCTAGAGAAATTGATTTAGCTAAATTTATTATGTCTTTGTCTATTGATCAGGTAGGGGAGGAAACAGCTATTGATATGGCGAACACTTTTAATTCTTTTGAGAAATTTCAGAAAGCTACTTTTGAAGATTTAGACAAAATAGATGGTGTTGGAGATATAGTTGCTCAAGCAATAATAGATTGGTTTAAAAATAAAGAGAACTTAGAAATGTTAGAGAGACTATTAAAAGAGATAAAAATCAAAAATCCACAAAAGATTTCTCAAAAACTAAAAGATAAGGTTTTTGTTTTAACAGGGTCATTAGAAACTATGGGAAGAGATCAAATTAAAGAAAAGATTCGTCTGTTAGGAGGCTCTATTTCTAGTACAGTATCAACTAAAACCGATTTTGTAGTAGCAGGGGACAAAGCTGGCTCAAAATTGGAAAAAGCCCAAAAATTAGGAGTAAAAATCCTAAACGAAAAAGAGTTTTTGAATTTGATTGGGTAATTTTACTAAACTTTAAGTGTTTCAAAAAAAGGGTTTTTAGATTATACTTGTATCAATATGAATATGGAAATTAAAGATATAGAAAATTTAGTGAATTTATGTCGGATAGAATTATCTGAAGACGAAAAGAAAGAATTATTAGGAGAAATGGATTCTGTTTTAGGTTTTGTAGATCAAATTCAAAAAGTAAAAATTGAAGATTTAAAAACAGAAGCAGGGGAATTAAGAAATATTATGAGAGAAGATGAGAATCCTTACGCAGGAGGAGAATTTACCGATGATATTTTAGCTGAAGTTCCCGATAACAATACTCAAGACGGGTATGTTAAAGTAAAGAAAATATTGTAATGGTTATAGATTTAAAAACACTAACTATAAAAAAAGCACATGAAGCAATGAAAGCTGGTGACTTTACTGCGCAAGAATTAGCTCAGGCTTATTTAGATAATATTAACCCAGAATTAAATGCTTTTATTTTAATTTTTGATGATGTTTTAGAACAGTCCAAAAAAGCTGATGAACGATTTAAAAATGGAACAGCTGAATTACTGACCGGAATTCCAATGGCGATTAAAAATAATATTTTAATTAAAGGTAAAAGAACAACTGCTGGTTCAAAAATTCTAGAAAATTATAAGGCAACTTATGACGCCACTGTAATTACTAAATTAAAAAAAGTAGGAGCTGTGTTTATTGGGGGAACTAACTTAGATGAATTTGCACACGGATCTTCTACTGAAAATTCAGCTTATGGAGTAACTAAAAATACCTATGATTTAGAAAGAGTGGCTGGTGGTTCTTCTGGGGGTTCTGCTGTGGCTGTAGCTTCAGATATGGCTTTAGTAGCCCTAGGATCAGATACAGGCGGTTCTATTCGTCAACCTGCTAGTTTCAATGGTATTTTAGGTTTAAAGACTACTTATGGAAGAGTTTCTAGAAGTGGAGCTGTAGCTATGGGTTCTTCTTTTGATCAAATTGGCCCTTTTGCAAAAAATATAGAAGATATAAAAATAGTTTACGATTGTATTAAGGGGGAAGATAAAATGGATAGTACAACTTTGAAAAATGGAAGAACTGAAGAATTAGAACAAAAAATTGATTTAGATAAAAAAATGACAATCGGAATTCCAAGACATTTTTTACAAGAAGGAATTGATGCAGATGTAATGGAAAATTTTGAAGAGTCTATTAAAAAACTGAAAGAAAAAGGATATGAGGTGAAAGAAATTGAATTACCCAATATCAAATATTCTTTAGCCGTTTATTATATTTTGATGCCAGCTGAAGTATCTGCTAATTTATCTCGTTATGATGGAGTGCGTTTTGGTTTTAAGAAAGAAGGAGAAAACCTTTTAGAAGATTATATGAAAACTAAAGGAGAAGGTTTTGGGAAAGAAACTCGTAGACGAATTATTTTAGGAACATATATTTTATCAGCAGGTTATAAAGATGCTTATTATAAGAAAGCTCAAGTGTTAAGAAATATAATAAGAAAAGATTTTGAGAAAGCTTTTTCAGAAGTTGATGTAATTTTAACCCCAACAACTCCTAGCCCTGCTTTTGTGATTGGATCCAAAGGAGATGATCCGGTACAAATGTATTTAGGAGATATTTTTACAGTTTCTTCTAACGTTGTAGGAAATCCAGCTATATCCATTCCTTCTGGTTTTGTAGAAAGAGACGGAAAAAATTTACCAATAGGTTTGCAGATTTTAGCTCCACATTTGTATGAAGATGTATTAGTTAAAATTTCCGATGATTTTTTAAGTTAAATCAAGGTTAATTAAATGGCTCAAAAAAATGAGCCATTTAATATGGCTTAAAACAATGATGAAAACATTAAACTTAGCTATATCTAATAGGCAGGTTTTAAGCTAACTCTCTTTTTCAACATTCCACTCTCTACATTTTGTCTCCTATAAGTTATAATTACAAGTGAGGATTTATAAAAATAAATTATGCTAATATTTTTATTTTTATATAATCTGAGCGCAGTAAATATATACTCGCTTTATATAATTTAAGTATGGATAATTATGTTGATTTCTTAAATATTGAACAGATTTATTATTGGATTTATCTTTTAATAAGTAATATATTTTATTATCTTAATCCTGTTAGATGGACAAGAATATATTATGATAATTGGCCTTTAATAATGCTTTATTCTTTGATATTTTCTGCTATTTTACTTGCAGGAATTATTTATATTTATAATAAAATGAAAGTTGTTAAAGAAAGATACTCAGAGGTTTTTAATACTGTTATGATACCTTCTTCTGATTCTGAAATGGGAGTTTTGAAAAATGAAAGATGGGAAAAGATTATAAGACATGTAAATTCAGAATCTCCTTTAGAATGGAGGTCTGCAATTTTGGATGCTGATGTTATTTTAGAAGAAATGCTAACAAAAATTGGTTATGCTGGAGAAACTTTAGGAGAAAAATTAAGACAAGTAGAGAGAAGTGATTTTCTTACTATAGATAGTGCTTGGGAAGCGCACAAAATAAGAAATAAGGTTGCGCATGAAGATTTAGATTCCATCTTTTTAAATCAAAGACTTGTTAAAAAAACAATAAGTTTATATCAAAAAGTATTTGAAGAATTTCAATATATCTAACCTTGTTTTTTGGGTAGTTTTGATGTATATTACTAGTGTAAATGGTAGGTAGAAAGTAGTAAAAAATTTGCTTTGCAAATTTTTTTAAAGTTAAGTTAAATATATTGTAGGATGGTGTAGGCGATCTGCACACAGAAGGACTAATATGACTTATAGCCTCTGGAGGTTGTTAAAAAAACTTAAAAATTGAATAAGGTAAATATCGCGGGATGGTGTAACGGTTGCACAGGAGGCTCATAACCTCCAGGTGTCTGTTCAAGTCAGGCTCCCGCAACAAGTAAACAAAAAGCTTTGGAATTTAATTTCAGGGCTTTTTGTTATTTATATATTTAATAATTCCTCTAAATATGATATATTATGTTTTAATTGTCGGCGTAGCTTAGTTGGTTAAAGCGGGCGTCTCATACGCGCCAGATCAATGGTTCGAATCCATTCGTCGACACAGTATAAATAAAAAACTCTCTTAATTAAATTAAGAGAGTTTTTTATGTGAGTATTTGGTTAGGTAAATGTCCTGTCACGTATTATAATTATATTAAGATTATCAATTTCAATTAATATTTTACATATTAATAGGTTGATACATTAATAACATAAAAAGATGCCTATTTATAAAAAAGTAAATGTAGATTTTTTTAAAAAATGGTCTCCCAAAATGGCTTACGTTTTAGGGTTTTTTATGGCTGATGGTTCTATTGATATAAATCCACGAGGTTCGCATTATCTTAGTATTCAAATTTGCGATAAGGAACTTTTAGAAAGTATAAAGAAGACTTTAGAGTCTAATCATAAAATATCAGTAAGGAAAGGGTTTGGGAATGAAAGCGATAAATATAGACTTCAAATAGGTAGAAAAGAAATGTTTGAAGATTTACAAAAGTTGGGAGTAAATCAACAAAAATCACATACAATGGAAATGCCAAAAGTTCCTAAAAAATATTTCGGAGATTTTGTTAGGGGTTATTTTGATGGAGATGGAAATGTTTGGGTGGGGTTTGTTCATAAGGAAAGGAAAACACCAACTTTAGTTATTCATACGGTGTTTACTTCATGTTCTAGAATGTTTTTAAATTCATTACATAATGAAATACAGGAACAAGGAATTTTAGGAGGGGGAATTATTTGCAAAAAGAATGCTTTTTGTTTAAAGTATAGTATTAACGACTCTTTAAAATTATATAAGTTAATGTATAATAGTCTTGATAACGACTTATTCTTAGAAAGAAAAAGAATTGTTTTTAAAGAGTTCGCAAAATTGCGGGTGTAGCTCAGCTGGTAGAGCATTCGCTTGTCACGCGAAAGGTCGCCGGTTCAAGTCCGGTCACTCGCGCAAAATAACAAAACCAAAGCGTTTAGCTTTGGTTTTGTTATTTGTTTGTACAAATTCTAAATAAGTGGTAGAATATTTTTTGGTTTTGTTCTTATAATCTAAAACAGAAAAGGAGTTCAGAATGAAGGGTAAGTTAGTTTTGTTAAGTATTTTGGTTTTTGTTTTTTCTTTATTTTTGTGCAATTCGGTTTTTGCTGATTGGCATAAATTAACCCAAGAAGAAAGGGATAATTTTATCATACAAAGAGCTTACGGAGATCAGGACAAATTTGTTGGCGAAAGTTGCAAAGAATGGGTGCGGACTGTTATAAAATCCGCATCAAAAAAAGCTGTAATAATTCCACCAACAATAACTCCTAAAGATTCATGTTGGTATAATAGCCCTAATATTACAATTGCTACTAAAAAACTTTGTGCAGTTCAAATAGGGCATGTTCTTCAAATGGATCTTGCTAGGAGCCGTTTCCCCCATACTGCTATTGTTATTGGCAAAGGTTTATACGGACTTGTTCTGATAGAAGCTAATTGGGATAGGACTCCTGCTGATGGAACAGATGCATATGTTCGTCGTCGTTATGTTTCTTTCACAACTTTTAATAATCAGGTTGAATCATTTACAGCTTATAATATTCTGTAAAGATTCTGACTGAGTAGTATCAAAAGAGGTAATCTTGTTAGATTACCTCTTTTTTCTTTTATATTAAAAAAATAATGGTAAGATAATAGCAATGACAAAATTATATATTACAGCTACACCAATAGGGAATCTAGAAGATATTAGTCTTCGTGCTTTAAGAATTCTTAAAGAAGTTGATTTCATCTTGTGTGAAGATACTCGGGTAACTAAAAAACTTTTAAATAAATACGAAATAAAAACTCCAACAATTTCATATCATTCATTTAGCGGAAAAATTAAAACAGATAAAATATTAGAACTATTAGAAGAAGAAAAGGATTTAGCTTTAGTTTCGGATGCAGGTACTCCTACTATTTCTGACCCTGGTTTCCAGTTAGTTTCTCAAGTCAGGAAGAAATTTGGAGAGAAAGTAGAAATCTTACCAATACCCGGGGCTTCAGCTTTAAGTTCTGCTTTGTCAGTTAGTGGTCTTCCATCAGATACTTTTATTTTTTATGGATTTTTACCACATAAAAAAGGGAAGCAAAGTATTATAAATGAAATTTTAGAATCGAAAAGAACATCTGTTTTTTATGAGTCACCACATAGAGTTTTAAAAACCTTAAAAATGATTCAAGAATTATCAATAAAAAATGAATCTAACCCTAAACATTCTGTCGGGCAAGGTAAAGAAATAGTTATAGCTAGAGAATTAACTAAAATGTTTGAGCAAGTTGTTGCGGGGAATATAGGTAAGGTATCAGAATATTTTGAAAATAATCCTGATAAAGTAAAAGGTGAGTTTGTAATAATTATTTCAGGAAATTAAGAATAATTTATTTTTAGTGTTATAATACAAATTATATGAATCCCGTTAGAGATTTGGCGGGAAAAAGATTAATAATTTAATTTAAAGATAGTTATTAAAAGTAAGGGACTTGTCCCGTTAGAAAGACTTTTAATAAATTATCTCTAACGGGATGAATAAGAAAAAAATTTTAATTGCAGCTATATTAGTTATAATAATTCCTTTAGTAGGTATCCCTGTTTTATGGAAAACATGGCTTTTGGTTGCTGCAGGTTTGTATATTATTTGGCAGACTTTTGCATCTAAAGATAAAGATAAGGATATTGAAGAGGAAAAAGAAAAAAATTTTGATAAAGTTTATATAGAAAATGAAAAGAATATTGAAGAATAAAAAGAGAGTTTTGGGTTTTATAACTTTAGGCGGTGTTTTAAGCATCGCTTTGTTTTTATTTTTTAATACAGGTTTACTGAATTCATATATAGAATTTAATAATGAAAGAGAGAGTATAGTAAAAGTAAAAAAAGTAGAATTTGAAGCAAGTCATATAAAAACTCCAGAACAATTAAAGGGTGTTTATATGACTAGTTGGGTGGCTGGAACAAAAAGTATCAGAGACGGGTTAATTAGTTTGATAGAAGATACGGAGATTAATGCGATAGTAATAGATATTAAAGACTATTCAGGTAAAATTGCTTTTAAAGTGCAAGATGAAAATTTACTTAAGTATGATTCTGTAGAAAATAGAATGCCAGATATTAAAGAATTGATTGAATACTTACATAGTAAAAATGTTTATGTGATTGGAAGAATCTCAGTATTTCAAGATCCTCATCTTGTAGAAAAAAGACCTGACTTAGCTGTAAAGAAAAGTGAAGGGGGAGAAGTTTGGACAGATTACAAAGGAATTTCTTGGTTAGATGCTGGTTCTACAGAAGTTTGGGATTATGTGATTACTTTAGCAAAAGAATCTCATAATATTGGTTTTGATGAAATTAATTTTGATTATATTCGTTTCCCGTCAGATGGAAATATGAATGAGATTTATTATCCGATAAGTGAGGAAAGAATAATTTTAGATCCTGATAATGGAAAAGCTAAAGTTTTACAAGAATTTTTTTCTTATCTATATAATAAGATGAGTGAGACAGGAGCTATTTTATCAGCAGATTTATTTGGAATGGTTACTACTAATAGCGATGACTTAAATATTGGTCAGATTTTAGAATACGCGTTACCTTTCTTTGATTACATTTGCCCAATGGTTTATCCTTCGCATTATCCTACTGGTTTTATTGGTTTAACCAATCCGGCTGAACATCCTTATGAAGTAATAAAATATTCAATGGATAAGGCAGTTGAGAAAACTATTAATGCTAGTTCAAGCCCTGACAAAATAAGGCCTTGGTTACAAGATTTTGATTTAGGTGCTGATTATACCGCGCCGATGGTTAGAAAACAGATTCAAGCAACTTATGATTCAGGGTTGGACTCTTGGTTGTTGTGGTCTGCTTCTAATAGGTACACCAAAGACGCACTCCTTAAAAAATAAGCCCAAAATTAACACATTTCTTCGTTAGTTTCAGGAAAATAATTTTCACTGTATGCTTGATACGGCTCAAATTATTTTCCTTTGCTTCCTCGAACTATGTTAATTTTGGGTTTATTTAAAATGTGCGTATATATTACTACAAAGTATTGACATAATGTCTAGTATTCTATATATTTATTGGCAGAAGTTTTTTGAAAATGTATTTTAACTTTGAAAAGAAAAGGAGTTTCAAATGGAAAATGTAGTTTTAGAAAGTTGGTTGCCTCAAGGTGATGGTGAAAATTTATTTCAAGAAATAAAGAAAGTTAAGCTTCAGGCTGAGGCTAAAGGAATTGATTGTTTTAATCTTGGGGTTGGAGCGCCACCAGGAGCACCTGTCCAGAGCGCCAGAGATGGGGCTTCGGAAGCTATTTTAAGTGGACTTGAATCAATGCACGAATATCAAGATAATGGTGAGCCTGGTATGTCTGGATTTGCTAAGTCTTTTATTCGGGCTAATGTTGGAGACACTGTTAATTGGGATACCGTCAGTGAAAAAGATATGGAATGTTTCCCGATTTCAGAGACAGATTCAATCAGTGAAAAAGATATGGAATGTTTTCCGATTCCGGGGATAAAATCAATGATTGGTTTAATTCCGTTGGCTTGTGGTTGCTTTGCTCGTGGTCCAGGTCGGATTTTTGAAGAAGGCAAACTTCCTTATCCAACTCTAAAGGTGATGGGAATGACCGATCCTGGTTATCCTGTGCCTCAAACTTGGGCTGAACGGTATTTAGGTAACGATTACAAACACTTAACTACCAATCCAGAAAATAATTTTGTGGTATCGGCTGAGGAAGTAGCTGGTCATTGTCCGAATCTTTTGATGCTCAATTATCCGCATAATCCATCGGGTCAAATTTCCACTGAGTTTTTGTGGAAGGAGCTTTTGCCGGTTTGTGTAGAAAATGGTATCAGAGTTTTTAATGACGCAGCTTATGCTATGCATGACCATAGCGGTGAACATATAACCTTAACCGAAGCTGCCCTAAAAACCTCTGGACTTTCTTGGGCTGAATCTTGTTCATCTTCCAAGGTAATCGGGAATGGGACTGGTTGGCGGATAGGTGCTATGGCGGGTTCACCAGATTTTATCGCTGATATTAAAACTATCAAGGGTAATGCTGATAGTGGTCCTAATGCTGCTTTGGCTACTGGTGTTAAATATGCTGTAGAAAATGATATGGCTAGCATTGATGCTATTCGTGAAATCTATGCTCGTCGTATCAAAGTTCTCAAAGATATTCTTATCGTCCACGGTTTACGTTTGGCGGTTGATCCCAAAGCTGGATTTTTTACTCTTTGGCAAACACCGCGTCGTGCTTTCGGTCAGGACATCCGAGATGCTAAACATTTCAATTACTTGATGATTGAAAAAACTGGTTTGATCGGTGTTCATTTTCATCCGTATATTCGCTACGCTGTTGTAGCCGATATTGAGGAACCTAATTTTCTCAAGGCAATTAAATGTGCCTTTAAAATGGCAAACGTAGAGTATTAATTTCAATCAGTAAATGCAAAACAAACCCCTTACGAGTATTTTCGTAAGGGGTTTTATTTTTTACTAAAAAAATATGATATAATTATTTTAATGAAAGACCTTAATCCTATCACATATTTCGCTGAAGCAGATCGGCGTAATAAAAGAACTCCGTTTGGCATAAAGGCTAGTGATAGAACTCGTCATGTTTATGTTATTGGTAAGACTGGTATGGGAAAATCTACTATGCTGGAAAATATGGCCGTGCAAGATATTAAAGAAGGGAATGGAATTTGTTTTATAGATCCTCACGGACAATCAGTTAAAAAGTTTTTAGATTATATTCCAGAAGAAAGAATTGAGGATGTAATTTATTTTGCTCCTTTTGATGTAGATAATCCTATTTCTTTTAATGTTATGGAAGATGTTGGTTCTGATAAAAGACACTTAGTGGCCCAAGGACTTCTCTCAGCTTTTAAAAAGATTTGGGGAGAAGAAACTTTTTCAGATAGAATGGAACATATTACTAACAATACTTTATTGGCTCTTTTAGAATACCCAGGTTCAACTATGTTGGGTATGACTAAAATTTTTACAGACGCAAAATATCGTAAAAAAGTTGTAGATAATATTACCGATCCATCTGTAAAATCTTTTTGGACTGATGAATTTGCTGGTTGGGATGAAAGATATAGAAAAGATGCTTATGCTGCTATTTTGAATAAGGTAGGACAATTTACTTCTAACCCTTTAATTAGAAATATTATTGGACAGAAAAAATCATCTTTTAGTTTTAGAGATATTATAGATAACAAAAAGATTCTTTTGGTTAATTTATCCATTGGGCAAGTAGGGGAAGCTAATGCTGATTTGTTGGGTTCAATGCTAACTACTAAAATTTATTTAGCAGCTATGAGTCGTGCTGATGTATCAACTGAGGAATTAGCTAAATTACCTAATTTTTATTTGTATATTGATGAGTTTCAGAACTTAGCTAATGATTCTTTTGCTGATATTTTATCTCAAGCAAGAAAATATAAATTAAATTTAACTATTGCTCACCAATATGTTGAACAAATGCCTGATGTAGTGCGAGCTGCAGTATTTGGAAACGTTGGAACGATGATTGCTTTTAGAGTAGGAGCGACTGATGCTGAGCAATTAGAAAAAGAATTTTCTCCTGAATTTACAGCTGATGATTTGGTTAATTTAGGATTTGCTCAAATTTATTTAAGGTTAATGATTGATGGAATTGGTTCCACACCTTTTTCAGCCAAGACTTTGCCGCCAATTACTAAACCAGAATTTTCCTATGAAACAGAAGTGATAGAATCTTCTAGAAAATTGTTTACTCGTAAAAAACAAGAAGTTGAGACAAATATTGAAGAATGGCTTAACTCTACAAAGGTTAAACCACAAGAACAGCCTAAGAAAACAACAGGATCTTTTAATAAAACAAAGGAACCTTTCAGGAAAACAACAGGATTATCTACTAATAATCAAATTAATAATAAGCATACTTGTACAATTCAACCGATAACTAACAGAACTAATACAACGAATGGAAACCATAAGCCTATTGAAAAAAATAATTCATTAAAAGAGGCTTTGTCAGAAGCTTTGAAGGATTTAGAAAAAGACAATAAGAACGAATCCAATTTAGATAGCAATAACAGAAATACTTCTCTTGTGGAACAAAAACAAAGTAAAGAGATTGCAAAAACTGATTTGGAAAAAATGTTATATGTTAAGCATCCTAAAGGAAATAACTAATTATATAATTAAGAAAAAACAACTATCAATAATAGTTGTTTTTTGTATCTTAGTTTTTAACCCAGCTATTCTTTTTGCCCAAATTGAAATAACTGAAATAATGTATGATTTAGAAATTGGTGGTGACACAGGAAGGGAATGGATAGAGATTTACAATTCAGGAACAGGAGATATTGATATTAGTGAATTAAAATTATATGAAGCTGAAACTAATCATAAAATAAAACCAATTATAGAAGACGGAAATACTATTTTAGCAGGAGGTGATTATGCAATTTTAGTAGATAATTATGAAAAATTTAAAGAAGATTGGCCGAATTTTTCAGGTTTAGTTCTAGATACAGCTTTTTCTTTAAAAAATACAGGTGAATTATTAATCTTAAGAAATTCTGAATTAGTAGATATTGATTCAGTTAATTATTTATCTGATTGGGGAGCAAATGGAGATGGAAAATCTTTGCAAAAAATAAATGGAGATTGGCTGGGTGCTTCTCCTAGTCTAGGAAAAAGTAATTCTTCAGATTTCTCTGAAGAAGAGGAAGAAGATTCAGGAAATGAAACAATAGAGCCTTCTTCTCAAAGTTCAGGTTTTGACTTCATTGAAATAAATATAAAAGCAAAAATTGATTCACTTGAATATTTACCTGTAGCAGGAGCAGATGTTGTTTTTAAAGGAAAAGCTTTAGGTTTAGAGAATGAACTTTTAGAAAACGCTAGTTATCAATGGGCATTTGGAGATGGAACTAAAGGAAAGGGTCAGAGCATTTTACATAATTTTACTTATCCAGGGGAATATTTGGTTGTTATGGAAGTTATTTCTGGAGAATATGCTACTTCTGATAGATTAAAAATAAAAGTTATTCCATCTGAAATGATTATTTCATCTATAAACTTAGATTTAAATAATAATTTTATTGAAATATATAATCCTTCAAATTATGAAGTTAATCTTTCTTGGTGGAGATTAAGAACTGATAACACTTTTTTTACTTTTCCTAAAAATACTATTTTATTACCGAATTCTCATTTAAAATTATCTTTTAATGTTACTCAATTATTAGTAAAAGAAAATTCAATAGTGCAATTGCTTTATCCAAACGGAATGTTAACCTTTAATTATTCATTTAAAGAAGATTCTGGACTAGTTACTTATGTTGAAAGTCCAAAACTTTCGGTGGAACAGAAAATAACACCAATTGTTCAAAAATCAGTGATTTATTCAGTAGAAAAACCAGTAGAAGATGGTATTTCTGAGCAGGTGGCTACAATAAAAGATTCTCTAGGTGGCGAAGATACTGAAAAAAGTAAATTTCCTTTGAATAAATGGAATTTGATGCTAGGTGGAATCACTTTTATTGCTGTTGTTGGAGTGGCTTATGCGACAAAATTAGATTCAGACAATGAAAATCTTTTTTGATTTTAAAAATAGGGGGTTTTTGGTACAATAAATAAGGTATATATCAGTCCCGTTAGAGATTTGGCGGGAAAAAGATTAGTAATTTAATTTGAAGATAGTTATTAAAAGTAAGGGACTTGTCCCGTTAGAGATACTTTTAATAAAGTATCTCTAACGGGATGAGTAATAAAAGAATTTTAATATTTTCTACAGCTTATTATCCTTTTGTAGGTGGAGCTGAGGTGGCCATAAAAGAGATTACTGATCGTACTAGCGGGATAGATTTTCATATGCTTACTGCTAGAATGGATAGGACTCTATCTAAAAAAGAAAAGATAGGAAATATTTTAGTACATAGAATAGGGTTTGGGATTCCTAAGATTGATAAATTATGTCTTGCTTTTTTTGGATTTTTTTATGCTCAAAGATTACAAAAACAAAATAAATATTCAGTTGTTTGGGCTATGATGGCAAGTTATGGAGGTTTCGCTGCTTCAAAATTTAAATTTTTAAATCCAGAGATAAATTTTCTACTAACTTTGCAGGAAGGAGATAGCCTTGATTATATTGCTAAAAGAACTTACTTTGTTAAAAAACAATTTAAAGATATTTTTATACGAGCTGATAAAATACAATGTATTAGTACTTATCTAGCTGAATGGGCAAAAATGATGGGAGCAAGATGTTCTATTGAGGTGATTCCAAACGGAGTAGATATTAAAAACTTTTCACAAGAATATTCTGAAAAAGAATTATCTGATTTAAAATTAAAATTTAATAAAACACTAGAAGATAAGTTTTTGATTCATACGGGACGTTTAACTTATAAAAATGCTGTAGATGATTTAATTCAAGCTCTTATTTATTTACCAGAGAGTATTAAAATATTATTGGTTGGAAAGGGAGAAGACGAAGAAAAATTGAGAGCTATTGTTCAAGAAAAAGGCTTGAAAAATAGAGTTTATTTTTTAGGATTTATTGATCATAAAGAAATTCCACAATATTTAAGAATTTCTGATATTTTTGTAAGGGCTTCATTGTCAGAAGGATTAGGAAATTCATTTTTAGAAGCGATGTTAACTTCTTTACCTGTAATTGCTACTCAAGAAGGTGGAATCGTAGATTTTTTGTTTGATGAAAAAAGAAATCCTAATAAAGAAGTAACAGGTTGGGCTGTTGATTCTAGAAGCCCTGAGCAAATAGCGGAAGCAGTTAAATGTATTTTAAGTAATTCTGAGAAAGCTAAAAAAGTTACTGATACTGCTAAAAAAATGGTTTTAGAAAAATATAATTGGGATATTTTAGCAAAAGAAATGCAAGAAAAAGTTTTTAATAAATTATTTGGAAGCCGGGCTTCCAAATGATATAATTATGTTATGCCAAGAAGAAAAATTACATTTGAAAATGGGGAATTTTATCACATATATAATCGTGGAGTAGATAAGCGTAATATTGTAAAAAATAAAAATGATATTATGCGAATGTTAGAAAGTCTTGAAGTTTTTAATACAACAGAACTGATTGGAAGTATTTATGAAGATACTCGTAGAAAAAGAAATAACCAATTTGGAAGCCGGGCTTCCAAATTGGTTGATATTCTAGCATTTAATATCTTAGATAATCATTATCATCTTGTTTTAAAACAATTAAGTGATGGAGGTATTAGTAAGTTTATGCATTCTTTTGGAACAGGTTATGCAAAACACTTTAATGAAAAATATGATAGAGTAGGGTCTTTATTTCAAGGAGTTTTTAAAGCTGAGCACATAAACTCTGATAAATATTTAAGTTATGTAGTTTCTTATGTAAATATTAATCACTTTATTCATAGTTATGAATCATTTGGAAGTTCTATCTCTGAATGGGGAATGAGAAGCAGTTTAGAACAATATGTGGATCATAGAAGAGAACATAAGAATAAGTATTTTGAATGTGATATTGATATAATTAAAAGTAGATTTAAAAATGGAAAGGAATATTTAAAAGAAGCTATTGAAATTTCTAAAAATATTAAGGAGAGAAGAAAAGATAAAAATTTGGAAGCCGGGCTTCCAAATGATAGTTTTTAATAAATTAATATAAAAAATGAAAATTTTAATCACAACAGGAATATATCCTCCAGATATTGGAGGGCCAGCAACTTATTCAAAATTACTTTTTGATAAATTGCCAGAGAGAGGGGTAGAAGTAAAAATTTTATCTTTTGGTGAAGTTCGTAATTTACCTAAAATAATTAGACATTTTGTTTATTTTTATAAGATTTTAATAAGAGGGCGGAAGGTAGATGTGATTTATGCTCAAGATCCAGTGAGTGTAGGTTTTCCAACTATGTTAGCTAATAAGATTTTAAAGAAAAGATTTTTGATTCGGATTGCGGGCGATTATGCTTGGGAACAAGGGGTGCAAAGATTTGAGGTAAAAGATAAGTTAGATGATTTTTCTGCTCAAAAAGATAAATATGGTTTTTTTGTTTCTTTATTTAAGAAAATTCAGACTAAGGTGGCTCAATCTGCAGAAAGAATAATTGTACCTAGTAGATATTTTAAAGGGGTGATAGAAAATTGGGGGATAGATTCAGAAAAAATTAAGGTAATTTATAATGGGATAGATATTTTTAAAAACGTGGAAGCCCGGCTTCCACGGTTTCCACGGGGTTTAAATAATGGGGGGAAGGTTTTGTTATCAGTTGGAAGACTGGTTCCTTGGAAGGGTTTTGATGTTTTAATTGAATGTATGCCTGAAATTTTGAAAAATTATCCTGATTTACAATTGAAAATTGTAGGTGAAGGTCCTCAAAGACAAGAATTAGAAGGCTTGATTAAGAATTTAGATTTAGAAGAAAATGTTATTTTGACGGGTCAAATTGTTAGAGAAGAATTATTATTATTAAAAAAAGAAGCTGATATCTTTTTATTTAATACTAATTGGGAATCTTTTTCTTTTGATACTGTGGAATGTATGAATTTGAGATTACCAGTTATTACTACTAAAGTGGGGTCATTACCAGAACTAATTCAGGATGATATAGACGGAATTTTAATAGAACCAAATAATAAAAAACAAATATTAAGTGCTATTGTTAAAATTTTTGTAAATGATCAATTTAGAGAGAAAATTATTGAAAACGCCTATAATAAATCTAAACAATTTTCTATTGAAAATACTCTAAATAACTTAGAAAAAGTTCTAAAATAAATAATTCATTTTTTTATATTCATTATTTGTTATACTAAAGATAATGAATATTTTAATGTTAAGTACTGACAAAAAAATATTTGAGGAAAAAAGCTTTGTAAGACAAAGGCTTTTAGACTATTCTGAGTTAGTTGATAATTTATGTGTAATCGTTTTGAATTTAGATTCAGAATCTTATAAAAAAATAAGAATCGGTGAAAAATGTACGGTTTATCCAACTAATTCAACAAGTAAATTTTTATATATTTTTGATGCTATAAAAATTGCTTCAAATATTAAAGAATTTAAGTCTACAAACAAAAAAAAGATAGATTTAATTACTGCTCAAGACGCTTACGAGACAGGTTTTATTGCTTGGGTTATTTCTAAAAAAATTAAAATTAAACTAGAATTACAAATTCATACTGATTTGTTTAATAGATATTTTAAGAAACATTCGTTTGCTAATTTTTTTAGATCTACAATAGCTCGGTTTCTTTTGTCACAAGCAAATCATATTAGAGTTGTTTCCAAGAGGATAGAGCAATCTTTACCTAAAAAAATTCAAAAAAAACCAATTACAGTAGTTCCTATTTTTACAAGTTCAAACTTAATTCAAGTTTCAGCTCCAAACTTTTCTTTAAAAAAGAAATATTCTCAATTTAAATTTATAATTTTAATGATGTCTCGTTTGGAAAGTGAAAAAAATATTTCTTTAGCTATCTCTGCTATGGAAGATGTTATAGATATTTTCCCTAAGACTGGATTAATAATAGTGGGGGAAGGTTCACAGAGAAAAAATTTGAGAAGATTGGCTAGAAGAAAAGGTTTAGAAGAAAAAGTAATCTTTAAAAAATGGACTGATGACCCTATTTCATATTACAAAACAGCTGATTTGTTTCTTTCAACCTCTAACTATGAGGGTTATGGGCTTTCTTTGGTTGAAGCAATTGTTTCTAAGTGTCCAATATTAACCACAAAAGTTGGAATAGTAGGAGAAGTCTTGAGTGGGAATAATGCTTTATTGTGTGAAGTAGGAAATGAAAAATGTATTGCTCAAAGTATAAAAAATGTTCAACAGCATCCTGAATTAGCAGAAGAATTGAAAGAAAAAGCATATAATGATTTTATGAATAAAATTCCGCAAAGCCGAAATGAAAATTTAGCCTTAATCAAAGAAGGTTGGTCAAAGGCTATAGGAGACGAGTTAAAAGTTTAAGGTCTATAAAGTCTAAAGTTAGTAATTAATTTTGTTAGATAAGTTTTAGCTGTATACTTATATTTAAATATGAATAATTTTGATAAGTGGAATAAAAAGAAAAAAATATTAGATAAAAAAGATATTGATAATTTAAAAATCTTTTTTAACAAAAGAGAGATTTGGTGGTGTGCAGTAGGAAATAATATAGGGTTAGAACAAAATGGAAAAGGAGAAAATTTTGAGAGACCTGTTCTGATTTTTAAAAAATTTAATAAATATGTATTTTTAGGAATTCCTTTAACAACAAAAGAGAAAAATTTAAAGTTGCCTTTTTATTTTAAACTTACAGGAGCAAAGATAGAGTCAATAGCTGTTCTTTCGCAGATTAGACTTTTTAGTTCTAAAAGATTGCTTAGGGAAATAGAAACAATAAAACCAGAGTTATTTAAACAGCTTAAAAACCAATTAAGGATAGTAGAAGATTTATAAAAAAGCCCCCCCACCTGTAAGGGTGGGGGGTCGACTGTCTCCAAAAGGAAACCATTTATACTTTAATAATATATTATATATAAAAAAAGTCAATGAAATTACTTATATTAACTCAACGGGTAGATAAAAATGATGATGTCCTTGGTTTTTTCCATGATTGGATAGCTGAGTTTGCTAAACGTTGTGAAAAAGTAACAGTGATTGCTTTGGGGGTGGGAGAATATGATTTACCAAGAAATGTGAAAGTTCTTTCCCTAGGGAAAGAACTTTCTAGTCAAATGTCGAAAGTCTATAAAGTCGAAAGTAAGAAAAAATATACTTTTAATTTTTATAGATATATTTGGTCTGAAAGAAATAGTTATGACAATGTCTTTGTACACATGAACCCTGAATATGTTGTTTTAGGAGGTCTTTTTTGGCGAATAATGGGTAAAAAAATAGGACTTTGGTATACACATAAGTCAGTTGATTTAAAACTAAGAATTGCTGAAAAATTAACTCACACCATTTTTTCTGCATCAAAAGAATCTTTTCGTTTAAAAAGTAAAAAATTAAATATTGTGGGGCATGGGATTGATATTAATAAATATATATGTAAATCAACATCTACTAGAAAAGAAATTGATATACTTTGTGTTGGAAGAATAAGCGAAATTAAAAATCAAAAACTTTTGATAAATGCTGTTGATATTTTAGTTAATCAAAATAAGCAAAGGGATTTAAAGGTTGCTTTGATAGGAACTGCGACTTTATCTAAAGATAAACTTTATTTAGATGAATTAAAAAATTTTGTTAATGAAAAAGGATTAAATAACAATATTATATTTGAGGGAAGTGTTCCTAATAAAGATATTCTTAAATATTATTGTAAATCAAAGATTGCGATCAATTTGTCTCCAACTGGTGGTTTAGATAAGGTTGTTTTAGAATCAATGGCCGTGGGCTTACCTACGATTGTTCTTAACAAAACATTTAAAAATATTTTACCTAATAATTTTATAATTTCAGATAAGAATGCTTCTGTGTTAGCTGGGAAAATTAAGGAAATTTTAAAAGAGCCTGTTTTACAAAAACAATTAACAGAAAAAGTTAAAAGAGATTTTTCTTTACAAGAACTAATTACTAAAGTTCTTAATTTGTATTATGCAAAATAAAAAATTAACAATTTGTTTTTTTGGAAGATATGATAATAAGTATTCTAGGAACCGTATTTTAATTAAAGGGTTATTAGAAAATGATGTAAATGTAATTGAATGTAGAACAGAATTAAAAGGAGTTATTAAATATTTTGATTTAATTAAAAAACATTGGAAGATTCGTAAGGAATACGATGTTTTATTTGTAGCTTTTCCGGGGTGGCATTCCGTTGTTTTAGCTAAGTTTTTAACAAGGAAACCTGTAATTTTTGATGCGTTTGTTTCTATTTATGACTCAACTGTTTTTGATAGAAAAAATACTAAAGAAGATTCATTAAAAGCAAAATATTTTTGGTTTATAGATTGGATCTCTTGTAAATTGGCAGATAAAGTTATCTTAGACACTAATGAGCATATAAAATATTTTGTTCAAGAATTTGGAATTAAAAAAGAAAAATTTGAGAGAATATTTGTTGGGTCTTTTGCAGAAACTTTTTCATTTCCTAAAATAGAAAGAAAAAATAATAAATTTATTGTAAGTTTTTATGGGTTTCTTATTCCCCTGCAAGGGGTTAGATACATAATAGATACAGCTAAACTTTTAGAAAAATATGATGATATCCAATTTAATCTCATTGGAACAAAAATAAAGAAAAGATACCAAAATGAGGTATTTTCTAATATTAATTTTATAGAAGATCGATCCTATAAAGATCTTTTAGGTTTATTAAAACAGTCAAGTGTATGTTTGGGCATCTTTGGAGATACTGATAAAACACAAAGAGTAATTCCTAATAAAGTTTTTGATTGTGTTGCTTTAAAAAAGCCAGTAATTACAGCTGACACTTTAGCTATTAAAGAGTTATTTGATGAAGATGATTTATATCTAATACCTCCTGTTAATTCTAAAAGATTAGCAAAAGCTATTTTAGAGTTGAGAAATGATTATGATTTAATGGAAAAAATAGCCCAAAATGGTTACAATAGATTTAATCAAAATACAAAGATACAAAGTTTAGGGGAACGATTAAAAGAAATATCATTAACCTTGTTATAAAAATGAAATTAATTTATTTATCAAATTATAATATCCCAACTCAAAATGCGCTTGGTATTCAAATTACTCAAATGTGTGTCGCTTTCACTAAAGAAAAAATTGATGTTGAACTGATTGTTCCTAAACAAAAGAACAAGAACAAGAATTTATTCGAATATTATGGTATTGAGAAGTCTTTTAAAGTTAAAGAAATTTATAGACCTGATTTACTTAAGTTTGGTAAATTTGGTTTTTTAATTCAAACAATCTTTTTTTTATTGAGAGTAAAAATATATTTATATTCTCAAAAATACGATTATCTTTATACTAGAGAACAACTAACGGGGTTATTTTTTAAAGATTTTATTTATGAAGTCCATAACCTTTCTGATAAAATAACTTTTTTCCATAAAGCATTGTTTAAAAAAGCTTTTAAAGTAATAGCTATAACTAATTTTATAAAAAAAGATTTAATTGAAAAAGGAGGGATTTCAATTGAAAAAATAGTAGTATCACCAGATGCTGTTGATTTAAATAAATTTAATTTGAATATAGCACAAGATCAAGCTAGAAATAAATTAGAATTACCTAAAAACAAAACTATTATTGGTTATATTGGAAAATATGTTACCTTTGGAAAAGGAAATAAAGGAGTAGATGATTTAGTAAAAGTATTTCCTGAAATTTTAAAATCTAATCCGCAAGTTTTTTTGTTAATAGTTGGAGTTGGGGAAAAGAACATAATTAAAGTAGAAAAATTATTTAAAAATTCAGGAATTAATAATCGTAATTATAAGATAATAGCTTATTTACCATATGGAGATGTGATTTATTCTTTGAGAGCATCTGATATTTTAATTATGAATTATTCTAGATTTCAATATCATACTTATTATACTTCACCTATGAAAATGTTTGAATATATGGCTAGTGGTAGGCCTATTATTGCTTCAGATTTACCGTCAGTTAGAGAAATACTTGATGAAAATAATTGTCTATTTATTAAGCCTGATAATATTAAATCTTTAGAGGATTGTATTAAAAAACTTTTGCAGGATAAAGATTTTTCTGATAAAATTTCTAAGCAGGCATATAAAGATGTGCAAAATTATACTTGGGATAAAAGAGTTAGACAAATATTAATTTTTTTAAAAAAATATGAAAAATAAAATGAAAATAAATTTTTTTGTTCCCCATTTAGAAATATCAGGGGGTATTAGAGTTGCTTTAAATTATGCTCACTTTTTAGCAGAAAAAGGGCATGATGTTCAAGTTGTTTTTCAACATAAAAATTACAGAAAAAGGATTAAAAATATCTTAGAATTTAAAAGGGGAAGTATTAGAGAATTTTTTGATAACAAACCATATTGGTATAGACATTTAAAAGCTAATATAGCTTATAAACCTAAAATAAATAATGAAACTTTAGCTGATGCTGACATTTTAGTAGCTATGGATTATTCTAAGGTAAAATTATTTGATGTTCTTGATAGAAAAAAGGGTGTAAGATTTGAATTTATAATGCATGATGAAAGATTATATCATGGTGATAAAGAAGATATCAATAAAGTTTACAAAAGAGATGTAAATAAAATATGTGTTTCAAGTTGGTTACAAGGAGTTATCAAGAAAGATTTTAATCAAGAAAGTGATGTTTTAATTAATCCCATAGATACTGAATTATTTTTTCAGGAAAAATCTGATAAAAAGAAAGAAAATGATGAAATAATAATAACAATGATGCATCATAATTATGAATGGAAGGGGGTAGAAGATGGAGTCAAAATTTTCAATAAAGTCAAAAAAGAAACAGGAAAGAATTTGAAATTAGTATTATTTGGTTGTCGATTTAAAAAAATAGATATTCAATATGACGAATATTATTATGATTCAAAACAGGAAGATATTCGGAAAATTTATTCAGATTCTGATATTTTTTTGTGTACTTCTGAATGGGAAGGGTTAGGATTACCCGCTATGGAAGCTATGTGTTGTAAAACTGCGGTAGTAACTTATGATACAGGGGGGTCTAGAGATTATGCTTTTGATAATGATACTGCTTTTGTGGCTCAGCATAGCGATTTAAGAGATTTAGAAAATAAATTAAAAGAAGCGGTTATTTATTCAGAAAAAAGAGATCAAATAGCTCAGAATGGTTATAAATTTATTACTCAAAAAATTGATACATGGGCTGAAAGTGTAGAAAAAATGGAGAAAATTTTTAATAATAAGTTGGCAAAACGATCAAATGAAAGCTAAAAATTTTGTACAAAGAATAAAAGAGAGAAATAGATATGCTACAAACAGAAGGGAACCTTTTTATGATTTAGCTGGTAAATATTTACCTAAAGATAAAGATAAAATAGTTATAGACATAGGAAGTGGTTATGGATTTTTTGCTGATTATTTAAAATTAAGAGATAAATTTAAAAACACTGTTCTTTTAGATGCTGATCCTGAAGTTGTTGGTAAAATAAAAAATTCAATTAATTATAAAGCTCCTGATAAATTGCCTTTTGAAAATAATTCGGTGGCTTATATTCATTGTAGTCATTTAATAGAACATTTAGAAACTAAAGATTTTTTTATTTTATTAAGAGAAATGGATAGAGTCTTGGCTCAAGACGGAGTTTTGATTTTAAGTGCGCCTTTGTTAGATTATATGTTTTATGAGGGGTTAGCTCATATTAGACCTTATGGGCCAGAAGGAATTATACATTATATGTGTAAAAAAGATGAAAAAGAAAAGAAAAAAACCATAGCTGGAGCTGATGGAGGTTTTGTTTCTGATAAATATGTTGTTGAAGATTTAGTTTATAGATATGTTAAAAATTTAGGTGATTCAGAATTAGGGTCAAGGTTCTTAATAATTAGTATAGGGGTGGCTATTATTAAAAAAATATTTTCTAAATTAGGATTTTATAAATATAGTAAAAATGGGTTTACTTTGATTTTAAGAAAACAATGATTGAAAATTCCAAAATTAGTGTAATTATTGTAACTTATAATAGACCTGAGTCTGTAAAAGAAGCAATTCAAAGTGTTTTAGATCAAACATTTAAAGATTTTGAATTAATTATTATAGATAATGGAGTTAAAATTCCTGCTAAAAAAATAGTAGAAAGTTTTAGGGATTCTAGAATTAAATATATTCAAAATAATAAAAATACTGATTGTGCTGGAGGTAAAAATATTGGAATGAAAAATATGAGAGGAGAGTTTGTGGCTTTTCTAGATGATGATGATGTTTGGCTTCCTGATAAACTGGAATTACAAGTCCAAGCTTTTGAAAAAAATCCAGAAGCAGGTTTTTGTTTTACTGCAGTTACTCAAATTTTTGATCACGGAATAATAGATTCAATTATTCCTGAAGGAGTTGGTGATTATTATGAAAGAACTCTAAGTAATTTTAGTGGTTTTCTGTCTGTAACTCTAATGATAAGAAAAGAAGTTATAGATGATATTGGTTTTATGGATGAAGCTTTTCCCAGTCACACTGATATTGAATGGATTATTAGAATAGCGAAGAAATATAAAGGGATAGGAGTTAATAAACCTTTAGTTAAAGTCATGTCATTGGGGAGCCATAATCAAATGGGGAGTAGTATGGATAGGAAAATAACAGGAAGGGAGATGATTTTAAATAAATATAAAGAAGAATTTGAAAAAAGACCTGAGGTTTTAGCTAAACACTTATTAATGTTAGCGAAATTTTATCGGAATAATGGACAATATAAAAAAGCAAAAGAAATTTTTAATAAAGTAAATAAACTAGATTTTAAAATATCTGTTTTTGCTTACTATTTAAGTATGTATTTTGGAGGATTAGGATATAAATTTTTTAGAATTTTGAAAGGAAAATCATTTCCAAAAACTAAGAAATAAATTATCTAGATTTTTTTAATAAACATTTAAAAAAGAAACGAGTTAAAATTTTCCAATTTTCTATATCAGAATAATCTAATTTTTTTCTTAAGTTTGACTCCCAAAATCTTTTCCATATTTTAAAATCATAATCTGAGTTTACACTACAAATATTAAACCAACGGTTTGCTAGGATCATTGAAAATTGTGGTTCTTTGCTATATTTAATTTTGTTATTTTGCTTAATTAATTTAAAAAGCCATTGTTCAGTTTTATTCAAAAATTCTGTTATTTCGTACTGTTTGGGTTTATATGTATTACAATGAATTATTTTTTCTTCATCTGTTGGAATAATTTTTAGATTTTTTAATTGCTTTATTCTAGTTTTATTTGAGTTTTGGGTTTGTATTTTTGTATATAGATGGCTTTCATTTTCTTTGTGTATTCTATATAAAATCAAGATTTTCTTTATATTTGTAATAGGAGAATACAACATTAATCTTGCCCATAAATCATAATCTTGAGAATGAGTTAATTCTTCGTTATATTTTAAATCATATTTATCTAATATATTTTTTCTCATCATAACAGAAGGATGAATTAAAATATTTTTAAATATAGAAAGAGCTTTTATTTTTTCAAAATTTGAATATGTTTTTATATATTTTTTATTACTTTCTCCTATTACTTTTGCCCAGGTTCCCACAACTCCTATTTTTGGATTTTTATTCATAAGATTTACCTGGATTTGAAATCTCTTTGGTAAACTGATATCATCATCATCCATTCTAGCAACATATTCTCCTTGAGCTAAAATTAATCCTTTGTTTAAAGATTTTGTAAGTCCTATATTTTCTTCATTTTCAACTAATTTAATTCTAGGATCATTAAAAGAATTGATTATGTTTTTACTTTCGTCAGTAGAAGCATCATTAATAATTAAAAATTCAAAATCAGTAAAAGTTTGATTAAGAATACTTTTAATTGACTCTTCCAGATATTTTTCGCCATTATACACTGGCATTAAAACTGTTATTTTCGGTTTTTTGTTTTTTACATTTTTATCCATGATTTTGGAATTAAACCTTTTGTATTTTTCGTACTATTATTAAGCCATTTTTTAGGAGTAATTATAATTTTATTTGGATTTTTATTTAACCATGCTCCCCACCAACTAAAAGAGCTGTTAGCAATGATATTATGCTTACATAAACTCATCAAGATTAAATCTTCATAATCTTTGTTGTTACTAATAAATGTAGTAGGAAAGTTAGTTTTTAAATTATTTTTACTCCAGCTTATATCATCAGAAAAAATGAAGATTTTTATGTTTTTGTTTGTTAGCGCTATTTTATCAATAGCTTTTTTATAATATTCTAAGTTACAAATTTCATATTTGTGAGACTTAATAAGATAATCAGTTCTTCTTATGTGTAAAGATACAGAATTTGAGTTTTTTATTTCCTCTTCTAATTTAGTGTTTTTAACTTGGGATTCATTATTTAATGTGAATTCATCATAAAGGATATTTTTGATATCTTTAAAATATTTTTCGTTCTGCCAATATCCATCTAAATAAATATTACTAGAGGTATTTATACTTTTCTCATTAAAATTAAATTGTTCTTCTTTAATATAAATAGCTTTATTTGCAAAAAATAAGTTATGAATAAAATTCTTTATTCCTTTTTCCCATTTATATTTTTTTAATTTATTAATTTCATCATCTTTTGCAATATTTTTAATTATATTAAAACAATTTAAAGAATAATTTCTTTGTAATCCATTTTGTTTTTTGTTATAAAAAGATAAATCAAGTTTTAAGGTAGTTTTGTTTTTTTCGACTAAAAATCTACCAACTGCATATTGGAACATTTGATTTCCTAATCCTCCTTGTAGCTTAGTTATTATCATAACCTTTATTTATCAATATCTTGATGTGTTTTAAATCCATAATATTCGTTAAATATTTTATTTGTGATTTTATATTGATGAGCTAATACTGATAGTATCGCCTGATCTTGACGATGATTTGTTCTGTTGCTCCCAGTAGGGGCAATACATTCTTTCCACTTATTGATAACTTTTCTTGCAGTATTATTTTTATAGTTTACAGCGATACAAGCTCCGTTTAAATTATTCTTATTTAATATCTTTTTTACGGTTTTTAGGAAACTTAGGGATCTTGGGTGAGTCCATTCATATATTTTTCCTTTAGAATAGGGAGAATAAAATCCTTTAAAATTCATTAATTTTTTTATTGTTGTTAATGGAGAAATAAGAACATTACCAGCATCCATCCAACAAATACTGCACTTAAATTCATTTAATACATTTGCAATTATAACAGGTTTCCATGCATATTCTCCAGCGTTTATATTGATATTAAAATATTTTGGATATTTTGAATAATTAAATTTTCTTATCTCTATTGTTTTGAATTTATTTTTTAATTCATTTAATTCCAATTGAGTTAACCCTAAATTAAAAACAAGTGTTTTTGTAGTAGATTCATATAAATAAATACTTGATAATAATTGCTTAAGGCTTTTATAATGAGAACTATCTGCTCCCGTGACAATTATAAAATCTTTTTTAGGAATAGGAGAAACAAAAATAAATATAATTATCTCGTATAACGATTTAACTTTTTTAAAGAGAAGTTGTATCATTGTAACAGTTTTTTAAAAGTTATTTATTTTTAAATATATTATTGTGTCCAATCGTTCCTAAAAACAAAAGTTCTTTCATCGCATAATTTTTTACGATGTCACTTGGCCCTGGGTGTCCAGCTGAAGAAAAAAAAGGAGGTATATAAGAAGTTCCTAGAGATGAATCATCAAAAACAATTAATCCATTTGATGTTAAATATTCTTTACAAAGTTTATAATCAGCTAAAACTACATCGTAATCATGATTCCCATCTATATAAATTAAATCCCACTTTTTTGATTTAATAAATTTCACAGCTTTATCGTCTGTAGATAAAGCTTTGATCAAATTTGCTTTTGGCAAGTTAAAATGTTTAAAAGAATCTTGTGTATCGTTCAAGTAATTAACATCTTTAGGATATGAGCTAACTGAATCACCAATGGGTTTAAAAGGAGAGATTCCATTAATTTGGCAATTAAATTGAAGTTTTTTTGCTATCAAACTCCATAAAGATATAGTTTGCCCTCTATATACTCCTATTTCTAGACAATTTTTTGGTTTGAACTCTTTTAACAACAGCCACCACATTGAATGAAAAGCATTTTCACCAAAACCTCTTTTTTCTTGACTGAAATAAAGACGGTGTTTTTTTATTTCTTTTGGTAAAAAATGATGAAAATAATAATGCATATAACTATAGGTTTTATTTGGATGTTTAAAATATTTTAAAGCATTTGTAAAATTTATATCAACATTAAAAGTTTTATTGAATTTTATAAAAGGATAAAATCTTTGTTTCTCTCTTCGAATATTTCTATGTTTCTTTATTTTTAGTAGTATCTTATTTGTAAATTTATTTTCTTTAAGTCTATTCTTTAAATAATTTTTAGCTTTAATTAAGATTAGTTTTATATCATTTTGTTGTATTTTGTTTAAGCTTTCTTTCTGGTTAGTTGTTTTTAATTTAGTTGTTTCTTTTGTTGATGTGTTAATAATTTTGTAAATAATTAAATCCTTTTTTTGTTCTACTATTTTTTCTAAACTTTTTTTATTCCATTTCTTAATATTATTAATATTTCTTCTAATTATCTTTCTCATTTCTGGTTGTATCGTTGTTCTTGTTCCTCCCCATTCTAAATTTGAGTAGAATTTTATAGCAAAAACACCATTTTGATAACCTGCTTCATAACATCGTATTGCATATTCTAAGTCATCGTGTCCATAAGGAGCTAATTTTTCTTCTAGAATACCGACTTCTTTAATAAGATAGAATGGTAAACAAATAGGGCTTTTTATAGCAATATCTCTGTATGAAAAATGGTTAGGTTTGAAAGTTTTAGCATAAGGTAATTCGTGTCCGTAAATATTTTCTAAATAATCTTGCTGAGGAACTAATTCATTAGATTCTATAATATTGGTAGCAAAATTAGCTCCTAATCTAAGAGAAACGCAGCCAAGTTTTTTATCACCCCATTGGTATAACTTAGTTATTTTTTCTTCTAATTTAAAGTCAGCTAAAATTACATCATCTTGTAAGATGATGTTAAATCCTTCACCAGATTGATTTGCTGATTTTAGCCCAGCATTTATAGAAAGTAATTCATGTACGTCTGATGTATAAATTTTATTTATAGGAATGTTGGAATATTTTTCTATTATTGAATCAATAATTTTTTCTGTGTTATCTGTACATCCATCAAGTATTGGGTATATAAAACTATTATCCCTACAACATACCAAAACAGAAGTGAGGACTTTTTCAATTAAATCCTCTTTATTGTGAATTGTTATAATATAATTAAATCTTGGTGAGTTTTTCATAAATTATTTATATTATTTAAATCTTTAACCCAAGCTCTACATAAAGTTAATTCTTCTGGTTGTATAAAATTATTTTTTTCAAGTTCTTTATATATTTTTTCTAAATTTTTTAGATAATTTTTTCCTAAATTTAAATTATCTATTATTTTTATAATTGGTTCTGTATTTAAATAAACTTCTATTTCATCTCTAAAATCTTTCATAAAATCATGAACGTTTCTTTCTTGGTAGACGGTAGATTTAGTAAAACCAAGGTGATGATCAGTTTGGCGTAAAAGTCTTTGAGCGATATACCCTCGCAGGATATCTGTAAATCTAAAACTTACTGTAGAAGGGAGATATAAAAAAGGAAAAAATTCTTTGTTCCAAACGGTATTTTGTGAATTAATGGGACAATAAGTTTTTTTGTCTAAAACTATTGGAGATTTTTTGTTAAAAATAATTTGTTTTTCTTTTGTTAAACGGAAAATAGCATCTACATCTGGTTCGATATCTGCTAAACCTTGCCAAATACCTATTTTTGTTTTAGTAGTTCGTTTAATGGATATTTTCTGTTTCTTGTTAATTTCACTTAAGGGATAGCCTCGTGGCCAAACTTTTTCTTTTGTAAAATACTTATAAATATTTAAAAACTTTTTATTACAAGTGATGTAATTTTTTGTTTCAAATTTAGGGAAACTCCAATCTTTGTAAGGAATGTTATCATCATCAGTGTCATATATTATATCGGCTCCCATTTTTATAGCATAAAGGTAACCAATGTTTTTTCTTGAATAATGATTATAAGGAAGATTTTTATTTATTTCAAAATTTAACTTTTTTTGATCTTTAATAGATAGAAATGTAATATTTTTTCTGGTTTTAATTGGTTTACTTTTTTTATCACCAACTAAAATAATGTGCCAATCTTTAAATTCAGAGAATTTCTTAATTCCTTTTGTTTCTTTGTTTATTGTTGTAATTATTATAAATTTCTTCATTTTTTATTTATTATTTAATAGTTATTTCTCCATCTAACACTTGATATCCTGCTCCATTTGTGTCAGCATCAAAAGTTCTTCCTTCAGCAAAAACATATCCTAAAACATTTAGATTAACAGCATTATTAATAACAGCATAGCTTTCAATACCAGGGTTAGTGAAATTAAAATCTAAAAAATAAGTGCCTTTATTGAGTTTTGGTAGTTTGATTTTTGCTGTAAGTGAGTATTCTCCAGGAGAAATTAAAAACACATTATTGGGGTTTGTATGTCCAGGAACATATACCGCTAAATGATTACCTAGTTTATCTTTTAGACAAGTTTCTAAAGTTAATTTATTTTTTTCTTTCATTCTAAGGTTAACTTTAATAGTTATGTTAGTGGGGAGGTTTGATATGGAAATATTTTTTTGAGGAGAATCATTGCAAGTTATTTTTTGCAACTCAATATTTTTGTTTTTATAAAGAATATTATCTGTTATTTTTTTTGTTGATGAATTTTTTGATAGAGTATCTTCTTTCAAATAATCATTAATAACCTTTTTTGTTTCTCCTATCATTTTAATTTTACCTTCTTCAAGAAGGATACACCTTTTACATAGGTTTTGGACGGCGGTAAGATTGTGACTGACAAATAAAATTGTTCGTCCGGCTTGTTTAGTTACTTCATCCATTTTGCCGAGACATTTTTTTTGAAATTCTGCATCTCCAACAGCAAGGACTTCATCTACTAAAAGAATGTCAGGTTCCATATGAGCAGCTACTGAAAAACCAAGACGAACTAACATCCCAGAAGAGTATCTTTTAACTGGAGTATCGATAAATTTTTCTACTCCTGAAAATTCTACAATAGCATCAAATTTTTTAGCAATTTCTTTTTTAGACATTCCTAATATGGCTCCATTAAGGAATATATTTTCTCGACCAGTTAGTTCTTGGTGAAAACCTGTTCCAACTTCTAATAGGGAAGCCACTTTTCCGTTCATTCTAATTTCTCCTGTTGTAGGGGGAGTAATGCCAGTAAGAATTTTAAGAAGAGTAGATTTTCCAGCTCCATTGGCTCCTATGATTCCAATAGCTTCTCCTTTTTGTACTTCAAAATTAATATCTTTTAATGCCCAAAATTCTTCTTTGGTTATTTTTCCTGTAATTTGTTTAGCTTTGTTTTTTAAAAAAGAAAAAGGTTTTTTAGCAATATCTGTTAATACATCCCTCATAGCGACGTAACCTCCTCGTTGATGAGTGATGGTATATTTTTTTGATATATTTTTTACTGTAATTATAGAGTTATTCATATTTTTTATGTTTTAAACAATATCTGCAAAATATCTTTCTGTTTTTTTGAAAAAATAAAATCCTATTAATAAAATTATTAGGCAAGTTACTCCTGAAATTATCAGTAAAGTCCAGTTAATAGGAGCATTTCCTAGAAGGGCAGCTCTCATTGCTTTAATTACTCCTGTCATTGGGTTAAGGGCTAAAATCCAAGAATATTTTCCTGTGATACTTGCTGGATAAATTACGGGAGTAATAAACATCATCATTGAAATAAAGAAAGGTAAAACATAACGAACATCACGGTATTTAACATTAATCGAAGCTAAAAATAACCCTCCTCCAACCGAAGCCATAAAAGTAATTAAAAGAAGTAAGGGAATAATTAAAAGTCCAATTAGGTTTGGTGTATATTGATAATAAATCATCATTCCAATTAAGATAAATGAAGCTATGGCGAAATCAACAAATTTTGTAACAGTTGATGAAATGGGTAAAATTATTCTGGGAAAATATACCTTAGTTATTATGCCTTTATTTGCAATTAAGCAGTTGCTGACATCTGTTAAAGAAGCAGAGAAAAATTGCCAAATTAAAAGTCCTGTATATACAAAGATAGGGTAAGGAATTCCGTCAGAAGGCATCTGAGCAAATTTACCAAAAAAAATTGTAAATACAACCATTGTCATAAATGGTTGAAATAAAGCCCAAAGAATTCCTATGGTTGTTTGCTTATATCTAACTTTGATGTCTCTCCATGTTAAAAAATATAGCAATTCTTTGTATTGCCAAATTTCTCTGAAATCGTTCCAATTGAAAGTTTTTTTTGGTTTGATTAATGTTAAATTGGTTTTCATTTTAATTCCTTTTTATTCCTCCAAGTATCAAGTTTTTATATGATTACTTAATCATACTAATTTATAGAGGGTTTTACAATAAAATCTAACGGCTCAACTCGTTGAGCCGTTGAAATTTTTGGCTTTTGATTTTATACTTATAGGATATGCAAAAAAAGAAATTTTTAATAGGGATTACAATTTTTATTTGGGTTATTTTTTTATTTGATTTTATAGCTCAAGTTTATTTTCTATATTGGCGATTTTGGTGGACTGATATAATCATGCATTTTATGGGAGGTTTTTGGGTAGCTTTGTTTGGTTATTATATTTTCTATCTTTCTGATTATAGAGAAAAACTAAAAACAATAACTCAAAAATATTCATTATTAATAATTTCTTTTTCTTTTGTTCTAGGAATTGGAATTTTATGGGAACTTTTTGAATTAATTTTTGCTTTTCCTTTGAGATATGGATATTTATTTGATACTGTTCTTGATTTAATTATGGATGTCTTTGGTTGTTTAGTAGCTTATCTTCTTGTTTTGAAAAAAGTAGGAATTAGTCAAAAGTCTATAAAGTCTATAAAGTCAAAAGTCTAAATTAATATATAATATGGATGAAAATAAAATACAAAAAGAATCACTCTCTTATATAAAAAGTCATAAAAAAGATCTTTTAGACTTTTTTACACAATCGGAAACGAACATTTTTGAAACGAAAACTAATTTTTTTATGGCAGGGTCTCCTGGTGCTGGTAAAACTGAGTTTGTAAAAAGATTAGAAATTATTAAAGATGAAATAGTTATTAAACCTTTTCATATTGATGCTGATATAATCAGAACTGAATTTTTAAAAGAATTTTATACACCAACTAATATCAAAGAAGATATTCATGGAAATGCTCATTTTTTACAAGAAGCAACTACTAAAGGAATTGAAATTTTGTTAGATTATTGTTTTAAAGAAAAGATTTTATTTATGTTGGATGTTACTATGGGTGGAGAATTTAAAACAGCAGAGAAAAATATAACAAGATGTTTAAGTAAGAATATAGAACCTGTTATATTTTATTTATATCAAGATCCTTTGGTTGCATGGGATTATACAAAAAAGAGAGAAAAAATAGAAGGTAGAAATATATTGAAAAAGAATTTTATTCAACAATTCTTTAAATCTAGAGAAAACGTTAATTTACTAAAACAAAAATATAAAGAAAAAATAACTCTTAACGTAGTTGTTAAGAATTTCTTGAATCAAACTGAGAAATATTATCCAAATATTCAAAATGTTGATTTCTATGTGAAAGATGATTATAATAAAGATAAGTTAAATAGAGAATTAAAGTAATATGAAGTCAATTAAAAATTTTTTTGGAAAAGAAAAAACGAAAGATAAAGCTTTTCGCTGGTCTTCTATTTCTTCTAAAAGTCAAAAGAAAATAATAAGAAATGCTGCTTCAGGATCAAATAAATTACAAAGAGATCTCTATAATAAAGCCAAGTTATTATCCTAATTAAAAATTAAAATGTAGAAAGTAGAAAGTAATAGTATTATTTCTAGAAAAATTTGCTTTCCGCCCAAGGCGGACAAGTGCAAACTTTTCTGCTTAATACCTAATACATAATACTTGATACTTAAACCATGGATGAAAAAGGAATTATTTTAAAACCAAAATTATGTATTTCAGGTGCAGCAGAAACTACCCATCTTAGCCCTGACGCTGTTGTTAAAACAGAAGAATTAGGAAGAGAAATTGCACGACAAGGGGGGATTGTGGTAACAGGTGCTACAACAGGACTACCATTATGGGGAGCTAAAGGAGCTAAAAGTGAAGGAGGTTTTTCTATTGGATTTTCTCCAGCAGATACAGAAGCAGAACATTTAGGTTTTTATAAATTACCAACTGAGTATATGGATTTAATTATCTATACTGGTTTTGGTTATCCTGGGAGAGATTTGATTTTAACTAAATCTGTTGATGCCGTATTTATTACTGCTGGTAGAGTAGGAACTATTCATGAATTTACTATTGCTTTTGAAGATAAAAAGCCAATGGGTATTTTACAAGGAGATTGGGCAACTGATGAGATTATTGAAACTATTTTAGAAAAAGCCCACCGTCCTAATGATAAAATAGTTTTTGATTCAGATCCAAAAACTTTAGTAGAAAAAGTATTAGCTTTGGTTGCAAAAGATAAGGAGGAAGTATATAAAAATTATAGTAAAGTAGATTTAAAGAAATCAGAAAGACCAGAAAAGATGGAAAAACCTCTTTTGGATGTTGAATAAATATTCAAACAAATAAAAAACAACGGGTCACTAGTGACCCGTTGTTTTTTATTTATTAGCTTCTTGAAGTTTTCTCAGGGTGGATTTGATATGCCGACGGGCCTCTGCTGTTTTTGCAATATCTAACCATTTTTTTGTAGGAGTAATAGTTTTTTTAGTCATAATATCAACTATATCTCCATTTTTTAATTTAGTATCTAAAGAAACTAATTTTCCGTGAACTTTTGCCCCGTGCATATGATTTCCGACATCTGAATGAATTGCAAAAGCAAAATCTACAGGGCTAGAATCTGTGGGTAAATCAATAACATCTCCTTTGGGTGTAAAGACAAAAACTCTGTGTTCAAAAAAATCTTTTTTCAATTCTGAAATAAATTCTTGTCCGTCACTTTCTTCTGGATGTTTAGCTAAGTTCTTTATCCAAGCTGGAGCAGTGTTAGGGTTTTCTACTTTTTTATTTTTACTATCTAGACTATTTATATTGGACAATAATCGTTTAACCCACATCTTAGGATCATTGGTATTCTCGTAGCTAATATCATTTTTATAAGATAAATGGGAAGCAATTCCATATTCAGCCTCTTTGTGCATTTCAGCTGTTCTTAATTGTATTTCAACGACATTCCCGAATCGAGTGAATACTGTAGTGTGTAAACTTTGATAACCATTAGGTTTAGGAAAGGCGATATAGTCTTTAATTCTTCCCGGCATAGGTCTTCTGAAATCGTGAATAATTCCTAGCACTTTATAACAATCATTTTTAGTAGGAACGATAATTCTTAGGGCAGCAATATCATAAATTTTATCAATATCCCAATGTTTCCTTTCTAGTTTCCTGTACAAACTATACATTCCTTTTATACGTGAATTACTTTGAATATTTGTAATCCCTTCTCTAGCCAAGCGTTTTTTAATTGAACGGTCTATTTTTTTAAGAGAAATAATACTATCTTTTGTTTCTTCTCTCATTATTTCTGCAACTCTCTTATATTCTTTAGGATAAACATAAGGAAATGACAAATCTTCTAATTGTCGGTTTAAAACACCAATTCCTAAACGATAGGCTAGAGGTGCAAAAATTTCTAGTGTTTCAGTTGCAATTCTAAGCTGTTTTTCTTTAGGAACAAATTCAAGAGTTCGCATATTGTGGATCCTGTCAGCAAATTTTATTATTAAAACTCTAATATCTTCAGAAGAAGCCATGAATAATTTTCTAAGGCTTTCGGTATGTCTTTTTAATCCTTGGAATCTAATTTTTCCTAATTTGGTAACCCCTTCCACTAAAAGAGCAATATCATCTCCAAATTCTTCTTGAAGTTCTTCTTTTGTAGTAATTCCGTCTTCAACGACATCATGTAAAAGTCCTGCTGAAATAACAGTGGCTCCCATTCCTAATTGAGCCAGAATTTTTCCTGTTTCATAAACGTGATTAAAATAAGGTTCACCAGAATATCTTTTTTGACCAGAGTGAGCAGTCACAGCAAAATTAAAAGCTTTTTCTAATAGCTTCATATCTTCTTTTGAAGGACTATCTATAAAAGAGATGATATCTTTGACTGTTTTCATGTATATATAAAATAACCTTTTTTTAGTAAAAAGTAAAATATAAATATAGGATTTGTTTGCTATTAAAGGCAGGTTGAAAACTCTTATATTTAATATATAATTGGGATTATGACTAAGTCAACAAAATTAGACGTGAAAGAAGGACATTTACACCTATTAACTCAGACTATTAAAAGATTTTCTGAAATTTTTTCTAAAATGGGTTTTGAAATTACTGATGGACCAGAAATAGAAGATGAATATTATAATTTTGATGCTTTAAATATTCCTGCTGACCATCCTTCCAGAGATATGCAGGATACTTTTTGGCTAAAACCCGAAAATTTAAAAAAATTACTAAGAACCCAAACTTCTGGTGTGCAGGTTCGCTATATGGAAGAAAATCAACCTCCGTTGGCTATTATTGTTCCTGGAAAAGTTTTCCGAAACGAAGCTACTGACGCAACTCATGATGCTCAATTTCATCAATGTGAAGGTTTGGTTGTTGGAGAAAATATTACCTTGGCAAATTTAAAGGGAACTTTAGAAAATGTCCTCCGAGAATTTTTTGGGGAAGATGTTATTATCCGTCTTCGCCCTGGATATTTTCCGTTTGTAGAACCCGGAGTTGAAATTGATATGGTTTGTTTTAAATGTGGTGGAAAAGGTTGTCCATCTTGTTCATATAGTGGTTGGATTGAAATTTTAGGAGCAGGAATGGTTCATCCAAAAGTTTTAAATGCAGTAGGAATTGATTCTCGTAAATATCAAGGTTTCGCCTTTGGTGTTGGTATTGATAGAATTATTATGCTTAAGTACGGGATAGATGATATCAGACGACTTTATTCAGGAGATTTAAGATTGATTAATCAGTTTTAATTATATGAAAAAATATCAAGAACAAGTAAATAAATGGTTTGAAGAAAAAGGTTGGGATTATTGGGAACCTTTAGCTATTACCACTAGATTATTTGAAGAATGTGGTGAGTTTGCGAGAGAGGTTAATCATATTTATGGTCCTAAAAAGAAAAAATTAGAAGAGAAAAAGAAAGATGTTGAGGATGAAATGGGAGATATAATTTATACTTTAATTTGTTTTGCTAATTCTCACGATATAGATTTAGGAGAAGCAGTTCAAAAAAGTATAGATAAAGTCGCTGACAGAGACAAGGACAGATATAAAAAATAATATGCAAATTAATAATAGAACTAAGGTTTATATAGATGGAGCAAATTTATACAGAGGATCAAAGTCTCTTGAATGGAAATTTGATTATAAAAATTTCTACATATGGCTTAGTGAAAATTTTAAGACAGAAGAGATTTATTTTTTTATTGGTTTTGTTGAAGATCAAAAAAAATTATATAGTTTTTTAGAAAAAATTGGGTATAAAATTATTTTTAAGAAAACCTTAAAGTCTAAAGGAAAAATAAAAGGTAATTGTGATGCGGAATTAGTTTTAAAAGCAGTAGTTGATATTTTTAGAGAAGAATTTGATGATTTTGTTTTAGTATCTAGTGATGGAGACTTTGCTTGTTTATTAGAATTTGTTAGAGATGAAAATAAAGAGGTTACGGTAATATCTCCATCAAAAAAGCTTTCTTATTTGATAAGACGGTTACAGTGTGAAATTACCTATTTAGATAGTTTGAGAAAGAAATTAGACAAAAAGAAAAGGCCCCTAAATGGAAACTAACTACCACCGGGTCCTTTTCATGGTTATATTAATATAATAACATTAGTTAAGAAAAAAGCAATAAAATTATGAAATTTTCATACAAATGGTTAAAAGAATATTTTGAAGAACCTCTACCAGAGATTAAAGACTTGGTGGAGACTTTGACATTCCATGCCTTTGAAATAGAAGGGGTAGAGAATAATGATTTAATTGATATTGATGTTTTACCTAATCGTTCGCACGACTGTTTTTCTTATCAAGGAATAGCTAGAGAAATTTCTGTTTTGATTGCTCTAAAGTTAAAACAAAAAGAAACTTCTCTTGTGGTTGAAAAAGATTTAAAATCATCAGAATATATTTCTCTTAAAGTTAACGATTCTAATTTAGCACCAAGAGTTACAAAAAGATTAGTCCAAGGTGTAAAAATAGGGGAATCACCAGATTGGCTAAAAGAAAAACTTGAATCTATTGGTCAGAAATCTATAAATAATGTAGTTGATATTACTAATTATGTAATGTGGGAAACAGGTCAACCCGTACATGCTTTTGATTTTGATAAAATTAGTGGAGACGGGGTAAAAGAAATTAGTATTAGAAACGCTGAAAATGGAGAAAAAATAAATACATTAGACGGTGGAGAATATGAATTAGATGAAAATGTGTTGGTAATTAGTGATAATGAAAAGGCTTTAGATATTGCAGGAGTAAAGGGAGGATTAGTTTCAGGGATTGATGAAAATACTCAAAATATAGTTTTATCTGTTTGTAACTTTAATCAAACTAATATCAGAAAAACTTCAAGAAAATTAGGTTTAAGAACTGATGCTTCTGTTCGTTTTGAAAATGGAATTTCACCTGAAAAAGTTATGGAAGCGATGGAAAGATTATCAGAATTGGTTTTTGAATTAGCTGGAGGAAAGGTATCAGAAGATATTTTAGATATTTATTCTAGAAAAGTGAATTTATATAAAGTAGGTGTTTCAATTCAGGAAACAAATAAAGTATTAGGGTTAAATTTATTAGAGAAAGAAATAGAGAGTATTTTAAATAAACTTGATTTTAAATATGAAAAAGTTAGTCCAATTGAGAAAGTTTTGGAACTAGCCTTAAGTCTTGAAAATAAGCTGTACAAATTTGGGGCGAGTGTTTCTTATGATTCTCCAGAGTTTTTTGATTGTTCATCTTTTACAGCTTATATTTTTGCCCAAGTTGGAATAGCTATTCCAAGAATTTCTATTGATCAATATTTTTGGGGAGAAGAAATTTCAGAAGCTGATTTGAAAGCTGGTGATCTAGTCTTTTCTAATAGTGGAGAAGGAAAAATTCATATGGAATCAATAGATTTTAGAAAAGGGTTAGTAGAAGAGAAAGGAGTTGATCATGTTGGTCTGTATTTAGGGGATGGAAAAGTAATTCATTCTTCTAGAAAAAATGGAGGAGAAGGAAAGGTTAAAATAGAAGAATTAAAGAGTGCCGGTCAATTTAAGGATATTATTGATTATAGAAGAATTTCTGATAATCAAGAAAGATTTGTCGTTGAAATTCCTCACGAAAGATTAGATTTACGAATTAAAGAAGATTTGATTGAAGAAATCGGAAGAATTTATGGTTATAAAAATATTGAATCAGCACCGATTATGGAAATTTTTAAAGCTAAAGTAAATAAGAGTTTTTATTATATTAATAAAATTAAAGATATTTTAGTGAACGAAGGTTTTAGTGAAGTTTCTACTTATACTTTTGGAGACAAGGGAAATGTGGAAGTGCAAAAACCTTTAGCTTCTAATTTAGGTTTTTTGAGAACTAATTTAAATAATGGTATTCAAAAATCCTTAGATTTGAATGAGAAAAACGCTCCTTTACTAGGATTAAATGAAATTAAAATATTTGAAATTGGAAAAGTTTTCCTTGATATTGATGGGGAATATAATGCTTTGGCAATTGGAGTTAGAGTGGTTAAAAAAAGCAAAAAATCTGATTCTGTGAGAGATGAGATAATTCAAAATATCATAAATACTTTAGATAAAGAATTAAACTTGACGCTCCAAGCGCTAAGTGATTCTAGATCCAAGGACGGACAAGATGATGTTTTTGAAATTAATTTAGACGAAGTTATTGATAAATTGCCTGAGCCAGAATCTTATGGAGATATTTTTGATAATTTAAATCAGGAATCTGTGAAATTCCAAAAAATTTCAGCTTATCCATTTATGTTGCGAGATATTGCTGTGTTTGTGCCAAATGAATTTAGTGAAAATGATTTATTAAAAATAATTACAGAAAATGCAGGAGAGCTTTTGATGCAAACAAAATTATTTGATACTTATAGCCCTGAAGGAGAAGATAAAACTTCTTATGCTTTTAATTTAGTTTTCCAATCTCAAGAAAAAACTTTGACCGACGAAGAAATAAATAAAGTTATGGATAAAATCACAGCAGAGATTGAATTAAAAGGCTGGGAAGTAAGATAAAATTATATGAAGCGAGCATATAATTACGGCGTTCGGATTATATAAAAACAAGTATTAGTATAATCGTTTTTATAAATCCTCACTTGAAATTATGAAATTAAATGTTCCGTATATTTCTCAACGTAGAGATATAATAGATGAATATTGGCAGGAACGAGCTTGCGGAGCGGTTTCTTTGAAAATGGTTTTGGACTTCATAAATCCTAATGATATTTTAGTTGATGACTTTGTTAAACAAGCGAGTGACAAAGGTGCTTATAGTGAGAATGGGTGGCTTCATCAAGGACTTATTAATATTGCAAAAGATTTTGATGTAAGTTTGGAAAGAGAAGAGTTTAAATCAAATGATTTAGAAGAGACTATAATTTTATTACAAAATGGTATTGATAAAATTATTGATAATTTGAAAAACAATAAACCTGTTATAATTTCTGCTATTAAAAAATGGACGGAAGAAACAAAATTTCACATGTTGGTTGTAATTGGTTTTGAATTAGATGAGAGCAGTGAATTAAAAGGTTTTTATTATCATGATTCTGATTGTAAAACAGATAAAGGAAAAGATTTATTTGTTCCCATAGAAACTTTTAGAAAATATTGGAGAAAAATGGCAATTTTTGTTAAATAGTAGCGCTTGGAGCACTACTCCTAAATGGCTCAAAAAAATGAGCCATTTAGGAGGGCTGGGTTGAGCCATAAAATGCTTGAATAGCTCAATCTTTTGAGCCGTTGAAGTTATTTGGTAACCGGGTTACCAAATTGGGTTTTAGGATTATTAAAAACTCCCAATGAAATATATTTCGTTGGGAGTTTTGTTTTAAGATTTTTTTTGGCTAACAAACGAATTTACAGCCAAATTTTTCTGCAGTAAGCATTTCACATATATCAGGTGGAAAATTAAGAAGTCCACTACTAGTTATCCCGATTGATATTGAAGTTCCAAGAGTACTATTTATAGGATTGTCTTCATCACAGAGACAGTGTTCTAAAAGTCCTTCATTGCTACTACGGGTTTGTGGGTTGTTGTAAAAATCCACTGCAAATTTGACGATCATTGAGAAAAAGAAACCAAATTCTTCATCTGAAAGTTCAATTTCTTTCTCGTTGCGATCCAATGTGATTTGGAAAAGCTCGCGGATTTCGTCAATATTTGTGGCAGGTTCTAGTTCATCTAGTTGGTTCATAGGAACTGACATTTTCAGTTTGTAGTTGAATTTGATGTTAGCGATTTCTATATAACCTTTATATTGAAAACCACCACGAACTTGCTCCACATATTTTTCGATAGATACCTCTTGCATTTTCTTCTCCTTTTTTGTCAAAAATTAGTTTAAAAATCTTTTACTTCTGGCTTTAATATATCAGGTTATAATGATTTTGTCAATACTTTTGGCCGTTGTTTTTGGAGGAATATTCATTAATATCAAAGGTGGTAACTAACACTTTTATTTGATATAATAAAGACATTAAAACATTAAAACACGAGAGCATAAAAACAAAATAAATGGGCGTCCTCCTACGGAGGACGCCCACTACTAAAGACTATTAATTATTATGGTTAAAAAAGAAAAAGTAAACGGAGAATATAGTGCTAAAGATATATCCGTTTTAGAAGGATTAGAACCAGTTAGAAAGCGTCCTGGAATGTATATTGGAACAACTGGGATTGATGGATTGCATCATTTAATTTGGGAAATATTTGATAACTCTCGTGATGAAGCCATGGGTGGTTTTGCTGATACTGTGGAAGTAGCTTTATTGCCTGGGAATAGAATAAGAGTGGTAGATAACGGACGAGGAATTCCTGTTGATATTCATAAACAAACAAAGGTTTCTGCTTTGGAAACAATTATGACAACTTTACATGCCGGAGGAAAATTTGGAGGAGATGGATATAAAATTTCTGGAGGACTGCATGGTGTAGGTGCTTCCGTAGTAAACGCTCTTTCTGTGTATACTCGTGTAGAAATTCATAAAGAAGGAGATATTTATATGCAAGAATATAGTCAGGGTAAACAAAAAGCGAAAGTAAAGAAAATTGCTAAGACAAAAAAGAATGGAACTATTATTATGTTCGAGCCTGATATTGAAATATTTAAAGAAATTAAATTTAACTATAATACAGTCTTGAAACATTTGAGAGAGCAAGCTTATTTAGTGAAAGGAATGAGGTTAACTGTTTTTGATGCTAGGGAATATGAAGGAGAAATAGATTTAAACGAAGCTTTTTATTTAAAAGATTTAAACTTGGATTTACCTTCTACAACTTTTTATTTTGAAGGTGGTTTATTATCTTTAGTTAAATTCTATAATGCTTACCAAAAACCAGTTCATAAAAATATTTTTTATACTGAAAAAATAATTAATGATAATGGAGAGTCTGTTGAGATTGCTTTGCAATATGTAGATGATATTTCTTCTCGTGTAGTTACTTTTGCTAATAATATTCCAACTGTTGAGGGTGGAATGCATCTAACTGGTTTTAAATCAACTTTAACGAGAACTTTAAATGCTTATGCTAGAAAGAATGGTTTACTAAAAGAAAAAGATGAGAATTTCACAGGAGATGATGTTTTGGAAGGGATTACTGCTGTTATTTCTATAAAGTTAGCAGAAGTTCAATTTGAGGGTCAGACTAAGGCTAAATTAGGTTCAGTAGAGGCTAGAGGAATGGTGGAAACAGTCTTCGGAGAAGATTTTGCTTTCTTTTTAGAAGAGAACCCAAATGAAGCGAGATCTATTATAAACAAAGTGAATTTGGCTTTAAGAGCCAGAAAAGCTGCTAGAGCTGCCAAAGATTCTGTGATTAGAAAAGGTGCTTTAGAGGGGATGACACTTCCAGGGAAATTAGCTGATTGTGCGGCTGGAACAGTTCCTGCTGATTCTGAATTATTCATAGTGGAGGGAGATTCTGCTGGCGGTTCTGCTAAACAAGGGAGAGATAGAAGAACTCAAGCAATTTTGCCTTTGAGAGGTAAGATTTTGAATGTAGAAAGAGCTAGGCTAGATAAGATGTTGTCTTCTCAAGAAATTAAAAATCTTGTGATTGCCCTAGGAACTGCTATTGGTGATACTTTTGAAATTGAAAAACTGAGATATCATAAAATTATTATTGCTACCGATGCTGATGTAGACGGAGCTCATATTATGACTTTGTTACTAACTTTATTTTATCGTTATTTCAAAGAAATAATTGAAGGTGGTTATTTGTATGTAGCCAAACCTCCTTTGTATAAAATTACACATAATAGAAAAGATGTTTATGTTTATTCAGATGAAGAAAGAGATGAATATTTGAAGAAAAATAAATTAGGAGGGATTGGTGAAGATATTGATAAGGATTCTGACTTATTAACACCTGAGTCATTAGATGAGGTAGGTGAGGAGGGTGATCAAGATGGAGATGACATTAAAGTGAAAAAAAGTTCCAAGGTTTCAATTCAAAGATACAAAGGTCTTGGAGAAATGAACCCTGAAGAATTATACGAGACTACTATGGATGCTGAAAAGAGAGTTTTGAAAAGAATTTTTATAGAAGATGCACAGAAAGCCGATCATACATTTGATATTTTGATGGGTGCTTTAGTAGCTCCGAGAAAATCTTTTATTCAATCTAATGCTAAGTATGCAGAGATTGATGTTAATGCTTAAAAGGATTTAGCACTTAAGATAGAAAAAGAGCGACGGGCTAAAGCCCGTCGCTCTTTTTATTTAGATTTTTTATTCAATAATATCTATAATATCTATAAATACTTTAGCAATATTATTAGTTTTAGTTACTTCTTTTATTCCTCCGGAAGGATCAACATTAACGATAACAACCATTTGATCACCAATTCTTAGCTTATCAAATCCCATTGTGAATTCAATCTTTTCTCCAGGGGCTAATGCTTTTTGCCCTTGTGAATGGAAAATGTGTGCTGGAGATGTAGGTAACACTGCATTAAATGTCCAACCATCTGAAGTTTTTGTTCCTATATTTGTTACTGTAAATGTTACTGCTCCGATATCTCCTCTAACTAAAGTAGAAGTAGCTATTAAGTCTTTGTTAGAATTTAGGTATCCTATTGTATTAATAGTTGCCTCTAAGTCAGCCAAACCATATTCAACCACAGGATTAATAACTGGATCGATTATATATTCATATTCTTCCTCTGTTCCTGGGTTAGGATTTATAGGATAAGGTGAATGGATATTTCCTCCAATATTAGGAGTACCTGTATTGTTCAAAGGTATAACTTTTACAAAGTCAGCTTCTACAACAAATCTATCTTCTTTAGCTCCTAAAGTATCGCATGTAGAAATAGTAAGTTTTTGAGTATTACTATCTATTCTAATTGCTCCGTTAGCTGTGTTGGTAGCTTTTACACTAGTTACTTTATAGAAGTATTGGTTATTTGTAGATGTTACAATGATTTCATCACCTTTAACTAAGTTTTCTAAATTATTAAATGTTTTATAATAAGAAGTTTCTGTAGCTAGGCTTGTACTATGACCAAATATAAATATATTTTTATTTTCACCTAAAAGACCTGATTCAGGATATCTTACAGCTCCTAACTTAAGAGCTTTGTTTAGAGAATCTATATCTTTATCTAGAGGATTTATAACAAGAGTGTTTACTCCAATAGCATCAATATTAATTCTTAATGGTTTTTCCAATACAGTTTGATCTTCTCCTTCTGTTACAATAATAGTATTTCCACTATCTTGTGTACTAATCTTTCTTAGATAAAGCATTGCTGCTGTTAAATCAAATTTATCTGAAATAATATCTAATTTTTGGAAAAGATTAGGAATAATTTTTGTACTTTGAATAGTTGCTACAGCATAGTGACTTGTAGTAGGGAATACAGAAGAAATAGTTGATATATTTTTAAGACTGTAAAAAGAACCAATTAGTAATAGTAATAGTAAGATAGTTGTAGAAAATGAAAGTTTCCATTTCTTAACTAAAGGCATATCTTTGATACTTTTACCAAAGTTATTACTCTTTGTATATTGATAGAACTTTTTAAGCACCCACCAATCTCCTTGGTAGTCATTGTGTGTGTTTGTTTCTATATGCATTGTAGGTAAATTTTCTGGTGTCATAATATTGTTGTTATTAATAATTTATTATTTTCTTGAATATTACCACTGTGTCTAAATAATGTCAAGGGTTTTTGATAAAGATTTTTAAAAAAGTTATAAATAAGGAACTTTAGGTTTTTTGCTATTGCTTTTTTTTAATAACAGTTATATAGTATTTAGTAGATAGTAAATTGAGAGTAATTTTACATAACCAATAAAAGGAGAAATAAAATGAAGAAATGTTTAGAAGTGTTCGTGGCCGTGGTGATGTTTTTGTTTCTGTGTGGTTCTGTTTCAGCGGAATACATAGTAAGAACATGTGAAGTTCCGATTTTGCCAGCTACTGGGGCTTTTAACTCAGAGTACCAAGTTGTCGTAAAGGATAGTCTTGGGAATCTGGCAAGAGGAATTCCTGTTGCAGGAAGATTCTTGGAACATTTTGGTAATCCAGGGGTTTTGGGAGAAACTCAACGGACAGTTACTGATCAGTATGGAGTGGCAACTTTTACCATTCCCGATGCACCGAGACCTACTGATAAAGATAGTTTTTGGTATTTCTCAGTGTGGGCTGATTCAGACTTATATTGTTTGTATCATCAAGTGATTTGGTGGACAGTGTCCACTGCATTGCCAGCTTATATTTCTTTTGGTGACTTTGGTGGGGTTGTTCCACTGCAGACATCAATGGATTGTTTGGTAACAAATGCTTGGGGAGTTCCGTTGCCTAATCTTACCATAGAGATTATTGACGGTGCGGAGTATTTTTCTTCGGTGTTTGCTATTACAGATGTTGATGGTGTTGCACATTTTAGCTTTACTGCTGGGTCTGCTGTTGGATCGGCAAAAATAAAGGCTCAAGTTGAGTTTTTACCGTTTGCTAGGAATACTACTGATATTTCATGGGGGACTCCTCAGCCGAATCCGGTTTTATCGGGTGATAATATCGTAGCTCAGACAGGTCTTGAGTATGGCTTACCAGTTTTTAGGTTTTCTCAAAATCGTTCTGGTAATGCTGGATTCACTCTTCTTGATGAAGATGGAAATCCTATTGTTGGTGAGCAGGTAGAATGTCTTTATCCTGTTTGGAGTGGAGTAACTGATTCCAATGGGGAATTCAGCGTCCTTATTCCGGCTAGTGGTTTTATTGGTTGGGATGTGTCATGGGTCTGGGTCGTTTCCGATCCAGATACTACTCTTAATTTTAAAATGGTTTACGAATAGTGAACCAAAACTAACTCTTTAAACGGTTAGTCAAAGTCCTTCAGGTTTGTCATAAACCTGAAGGACTTTTTTGTTTTTTAGTTTAAACCCTTTACAAATAGATATATATATTGTAGTATTATAGAAAATATTAACATTATTAAATATAAACAGATTTTATGAATAATATATTAAAAATTACAGGTGCGATTTTGATTTTAATAGCTATCTTTTTAGGTGGTTCTTTTCTGAATATTTTGGATGGAAATGTAGCTTTGGCTGCTGATGCTCCAACATGTTCAATGAATGCTATTCCTGCTAATATCATGCAAGGTCAAGCATCAACGATTACTTGGTCTTCTAACAATGCTACTTCAGTATATATACAAAATTTAGGAACTGATATTGGTACAGTAGGTCCAGCAGGATCAAGAACGGTTAGACCTACTACTACAACTCTTTATAGAGGAACATTTACAGGTCCAGGAGGAACAATAGTTTGCTCAAGAATTGTAAATGTTACTTATCCAGTTACTCCTCCAGATGCACCAACTTGTTCTATGAGTGCTATCCCAAGTAATATCTATCAAGGTGGAAGTGCAACTATTTCTTGGTCTTCTAATAATGCTACATCAGCATCTATTTCTAATATTGGGACAGTAGCTACTGCAGGTTCAAGAAATGTGAGTCCAAATTCAACTACAACTTATACAGGAACATTCACAGGAGCAGGAGGTTCAGTGACTTGTTCAAGAACAATTACTGTTACCCCTGCGTCTAATCCTGCACCAACTTGTTCTTTGACAGCAAGCCCATCTTCAATTCACGCAGGAGATAGTTCAACTTTATCTTGGACAGCAACAAATGCTACTTTAGGATATATAGAGAATCTAGGAGCTGATGTAGGAAATGTTAATTCTGTTGAAGGTTCAACAATAGTAAACCCAACTACAACATCTCTTTATACAGGAACGTTTACAGGCCCAGGAGGTTCTGTGACTTGTACAGCAATGGTAAATATTATTACCATTTGCCCCATGACATGTTCTTTAGGAGCTATCCCTTCTACTATTTATATAGGAGAAAGTGCTACTCTTAATTGGGATTCAGACGGAGCTGAAACAGGAACTATTGATAATGGTATTGGTATTGTAGATGTTTCTGGTTCAGTAACCGTTTCTCCTACACAGACAACTACTTACACAGGAACATTTGGATCATATCAAATATGTTGCAGTGAGACAGCAACTTGTTCTACTACTGTTACAGTTCAAGGAACTCCACCACCAGCACCAACATGTTCTATGAATGCTGATCCGACTACTATTGATCAAGGTGGATCTTCAACATTAACTTGGACAACTACAAATGTTGCTTCAGTTTCTATTGATAATGGAGTTTCATCTACTAATGTAAATGATTCAGAATCTGTTTCTCCAACTTTAAATACAACTTATACAGGAACATTTGTTGGAACTAATGGAGACACAATTTACTGTGATGCTAGTGTTACAGTTCAAGGAACTCCACCACCAGCACCAACATGTTCTATGAATGCTGATCCGACTACTATTGATCAAGGTGGATCTTCAACATTAACTTGGACAACTACAAATGTTGCTTCAGTTTCTGTTGATAATGGAGTTTTATCTACTAATGTAAATGACTCTGAAGGAGTTTTTCCTAATACAAGTATCACTTACACAGGAACATTTGTTGGAACGAATGGCGATACTATTTATTGTGATGCAACAGTTACTGTAGAGGGAACTCCACCACCATCTCCAACATGTACTATGAATTTTAATCCTACAGCAGTGAGAACAGGAGGAAGTTCTACTTTGACATGGACTTCAACAAATACCACTTCAGCAGATATTGATAATGGAGTAGGAACAGTAGATCCTAATGATTCAATGTCAATTACACCTCCTGATGCAATGACTTATACAGGAATATTTACAGGACCTTATGGTTCAGTGACTTGTTCTGCTTCAATTTCTGTTAGCTCAGTTTGTCTTGTAAATTGTGGAGGAGGAAATAATCCACCGAATGTAAGTTTGATGAGTAAACTTTTCCCAGGAGATGATCCTGATCCATCTTATATTTATTTGAGCCAAGTACCTTACACAGGATTCTTAGGAAAAATATTAAATGGAGTTAAGTTTATTATGGTTACTGTCCCGACTTTTATTATGGTGAATATTTAAAAAATAAAATTTTAAAAGGGCGAGCCGTAGGCTCGCCCTTTTAATTTGTTGTTTTAAAAAAGAAAAGTAGATGTTATATTAAATTAATGCAAAATAATAAGATTATTGTAATTTTAGGACCAACAGCTTCAGGAAAATCAGATTTAGCTGTTACTTTAGCCCAAAAATATAACGGAGAAATTATCTCAGCTGATTCACGTCAGGTATATAAAGGTTTAAATATTGGTTCAGGGAAAATAACTAAAAAAGAAATGAAGAATATTCCTCATTATCTTTTAGATATACTTAAACCACAGAGAAATTTTTCTGTGGGTCAATTTAAGAAAAAAGCAGATAAGATTATTGAGGATATTTTAAAAAGAGGGAAGCTCCCAATTTTAGTAGGAGGAACTGGTTTTTATATTCAGGCAGTTGTAGCTGGAATTATTTTACCTGAAGTGAAGGCTAACTTAGTTCTTAGAAAAGACTTGGCGCTCCGAGCTCCAAGTGAATTATTTTTGATGTTAAAGAGAGTAGATCCTGAAAGAGCTAAAAACATTGACGCTAAAAATCCTCGTCGTTTAATTCGAGCAATTGAAATTGCTACAGATTTAGGAAAAGTTCCATCTTTAAAATTACTTGGTAGTCATACTGCTAATTGGGAAGTGTTGCAAATTGGTGTTAAGACAGATCAAGGCATTTTGAACAAAAGAATTGAGAAAAGATTTTACAAAAGAGTAAAAGCGGGGATAGTAAAAGAAGCTGAGAATTTACATAAAAAAGGATTAACATATAAAAGAATGTTAGAAATTGGGTTAGCGCACAAATATATTCCACTCTTACTTAAAAATAAAATTTCTCAGCAGGAATTTATAGATAATTCTATTAAGGAAGAACAAAAATATGCAAAAAGACAAAGAACTTGGTTCAAAAAAGATAAAAGAATTGAATGGTTTGAATTAGGAGATTTAAAAAATATTAACAAAAGAATTTCTAATTTTTTAAAAAACTAGGTATAATATGTTACATGAGTATTAAATTAAAACTCTCTATTATTTTGTCTTTTTTGTTTATCTTTAACTTGGTTTCAGCTGAAGCTTTAGAGGTTGGTTTTATTGATAATTTTAGGTATTCGCAGGAATCAATTTTTGCCGGGGAAGATATAAGAGTTTATGGTACTTTGCAAAATAATTCTGGTTTTGATCTTCAGGGAATTATTCATTTTTATGACAATGAAAAATTTATTGGAGATTTTACTTTTTTTGTAGCTGATGGAAGAATTATTGAAATTTGGACAGATTGGCAGCCAAGTGAAGGAGAGCATAATTTGGAAGCTAAGATTTCTAGTATTAAAAAATTAGAAATAGCTAAGAATCCTCAGAATATTGAGTTAGAAGAGAATATTTTAATTACAGAAAAACAAAATATAGATATTGATACAGATAAAGATGGAATAGGAAATAAAGATGATTTAGATGATGATAATGATGGTTTTTCTGATAAGCAAGAAATAGAAAACGGAACTGATTCTTTGGTTTTTGATGAATCTGTTTTAGAAACTGAAGATACTGAACAAAGTACTGGAACTGATTCAGAAAATTCTGTAACAAAAACTAAAATAACAGGTGATTTATTTGAAAATGTAAAAGATGTAACAAATATTACTTTAGAAAAATCAAAAGAATTAACTGAAAAAACAAAGAATTTTTTAGAAGAACATAAAGAAGTGATAGATGATGAAATAGAAAAAGATAAAAAAATTGAATTAGCACAAAAAGAATTAGAAGAATCTTCTTCTGATGATTCTGAGCTTTCAGAAGAGACAGAAGATGGTCTTAATTTTTATACAGCGAGTATCATAGATGCTGTGCCTAGTATGAAAGAAATGTACAGCTTCTTTTTAGGAGTTTTAATTTATATTTTAAATAGTTGGTGGATATTATTAGGTATTATTTGTTTTGTTCTTTGGTTTTTATTGAGATCAATTAAAAACAAATTAACCTTGAGAAGATTTTAATTTTTTGGGGAAAAATAAATTGCTTTTTGCATAAAAATTGATATGATTATTAGCACTGGGATGATTGTCGAGATTGACTCAGAATTGATTATTAAGATAAATAAGTTTAAAGAATATTATGTCAGAAGTTAAAGATGTTGAGTTTTTAGAATATGTTGTAAAGGAACTAGTAGATAATCCTGAATCAGTAAAGGTTGATAGAAAAGTTGACGAGATGGGAGTTTTAATTACTCTTGATGTTGACAGAGAAGATATGGGAAAGATTATTGGTAAAAGTGGAAACACTGCCAAGGCGATTAGAACTTTATTAAGAGTTGTTGGAATGAAAAATAACTCTAGAGTTAACCTAAAAATTAATGAACCAGAAGGAAGCGTTCACCCTGCACCAAGTTATAGCGAAACTCCTACAGAAGAAGTTTCTGCTCCAGCTCCAGAAATGGACGCAGGAAGTGTAGATGACGCAATGGAAGATTTGAAGTCATTGTAAAAACTAAAAATAAAAGGGCGACCGCTTTGCGGTCGCCCTTTTTCTTGTGTTCTAATTTAATTATGTTTTAATGTAAACAATGAATCCCGTTAGAGATTTGGCGGGGTCAAAAATTACTAATTAAATTAAGATTATTTACTTTTTGTAAATTATCTCTAACGGGATGAATTTTCACATAATTACAATTTTCCCAGAATCTTTTGATTCATATTTAAGTGAGTCTATTTTAGCGCGAGCAATTAAAGATAAGAAAATTAAAATAAAGTTTTATAATCCTCGGGATTATGTAAAAGAAGGAAGGGTAGATTTTAAACCTTATGGAGGTGGTCCAGGAATGGTAATGAAAGCAGAACCCGTAATTAAAGCTATCGCTAAAGCAATAGGGAAAAAGAAAGATTTTGGAATTTTGTTTCTGTCACCTAGTGGTAAAAAATTTGATAATAATTTAGCCAAACAATATTCAAAGAAATTTAAAGATATCATAATTATCAGTGGAAATTATGAAGGAATAGATTCTCGTGTAAAAAAAGTGTTTAAGATGCAGGAAATTTCTATTGGAGATTATGTCTTAACAGGTGGAGCTTTGCCGGCGATGGTTTTAATTGATGTCATTTCTCGTCAGGTAAAAGGAGTTTTGGGAAAGGAGGAATCGTTAGAAGAAAATAGAATTTCAAGTCCAGAAGTTTATACTCGTCCTGGAATAATTAAATATAGAAAGAAAGAATATAAAGTGCCAAAAATTTTGTTATCTGGTCATCACAAAAAAATTGATGAGTGGAGGGGGAGTCACTAGGGCATTAAAACATAAAAACAAAAAAACAAGACGGGCGAGGCTAAAGCCTCGCCCGTTGTTCTTAAATCCTAAATTTTAATTCTAGAATAATTTTTTGTGGATTTTTTTATTTCTAAAATATAACTAGTGCAGTTAACTGCACTATATTCAACTTCTTTTAAAGACAGATTTTGGCGAAGCTAAAATCTGTCTGTTTTTTATGTTCTAGTGTTTTTATGTTTTAATGTTCTTATGATATAATTTAATTTAATGTTTAGAAAAAAAATCATAGTCCTAAGAGGAGGGCCTAGTTCAGAATATGAAGTTTCTATGAAAACAGGAACTAGTATTTTGGAAGCTTTATCAGATGAGAAATATGATATTTCTGATGTGGCTATCACCAAAGATAATAAGTGGTTTTTGGATGGTGTAGAAAAAACTCCTTCTGAAATATTAAAAAAATGTGATTTAGTTTTTAATGCCTTACACGGAGAATACGGAGAAGATGGAAAATTACAAAAATTCTTGGATACTTTTGGTGTGCCTTATACAGGGTCTAAAAACATTCCATCAGCTTTGGCGATGAATAAAATTTTAGCTAAAAAAGAGTATCAAAAAGCTGACATAAAAACTCCTATTCATTTAGAAATAGAAAAAGATAATTTCAGTATTGCAGAAATATTTAAAACTTTTCCTATGCCAGCAGTAATTAAACCAATTGGTTTAGGTTCTTCTGTGGGGGTAAGTATTGTTCAGACAGGAATAGAATTAGATAAGGTTTTGCAGGATGTTTTTGAGTATTCTGACAAAGCAATGATAGAAGAATATATTGAAGGGAAGGAGGCGACCTGTGGAGTGATTGATAATTTCAGAGGAGAAGAAGTTTACACATTACTTCCTGTGGAAATTATTCCAGAAAGTGGTTTTTTTGATTATGAATCAAAATACGGAGGAGGTACTCAAGAAATCTGTCCAGGAAATTTCAGTGAAGCTGAAAAGAAAGAAATTCAGGATTTAGCAAAAAAAGCCCATCAAACTTTAGGTTTAAGAGATTATTCTCGTTCAGACTTTATTATTTCGCCAAAAAGAGGTATATATATATTGGAAACAAATTCTCTTCCAGGTTTAACTAAAGAATCTCTTTTCCCGAAATCTTTAGATGCTATTGGAAGTAATTTGGAAGAGTTCGTAGAACATTTAATAAATATTAACAAGTAATAAGATAAAACTATGTCAAAAACAACTGATGTTACAAGTGAAAATTTTAAAGAAGAAGTTTTGGATTCAAATATTCCAGTATTAGTAGATTTTTGGGCTCCTTGGTGTCAGCCATGTTTAATGATGGGACCTGTTTTAGATGAATTAGCTGAAGATTTGGAAGGGAAGTTAAAAATCGTAAAAATAAATACAGAAATAATGGATAACCAAAATTTAGCAATTGAATATCAAATTCAAAGTATTCCTAATATGAAATTATTTAAGAATGGAGCTGTGGCTAAAGATTATATCGGTTTAAGACAAAAAGAAATATTTAAACAAGAATTAAAATTAGAACTTTAAAAAATATGTCTGATAAAAAAACAAAATACCCTTTAATAATTATTGGAACAGGCCCTGCAGGATTGATGGCTTCAGTTTATGCTTCTCGTTATAAAATAGAACACCTGATGATAGGGGAATTTTTGGGAGGAATGATTATTGGAGCTCATAAAATCGGTAATTTCCCTGCAGAAAAAGAAATTTCTGGGATTGAATTGATTACTAGAATGAAAGAACAGGTGGATTCTTTGGGAGTTACAATGGTGCATAACAAGGTCGCTGATATTAAAAAAGAAGGTCAAGATTTTAAAATAACTACTCAAAACGGAAAAGAATTTCAGGCAGAGGCAATTCTTTTGGCTAACGGAACTGAAAATCGTAAATTAAATCTACCAAATGAAGATGATTTTTTGGGTAAGGGGGTGTCATATTGTGCTACTTGTGACGCAATGTTTTTCCGCGATAAAATAGTGGTTGTTGTTGGTGGAAGTGATAGTGCTAATATGGCTTCATTATATTTAGCCGATGTTGCTAAAAAAGTTTATCAAATTTACCGTGGAGATAATTTGAAAGGAGAAGTTTTGAGAATTGAAAAAATAAAGAATAACTCAAAAATAGAAGTAATTTATAATACGGAAGTTATGGCTTTGGTGGGAGATGGTAAGTTAGAAAAAGTTATTTTAAGTAATTCATATAACGGGCAAGATGAACTTGTAGTTGATGGAATGTTTGTAGAAATCGGAACTATTCCTCAAGGGGAATTGGCTGAAGCTTTGTCTGTGGAAGTTGATGAAAAAAAATATATTAAAGTTGGAACTGATCAAAAAACAAATCAAGAGGGAGTTTGGGCAGCGGGGGATATTACAACAGGGTCAAATAATTTTCATCAAGTAATTACTGCTTGTAGTGAAGGAGCTATCGCCGCTGAATCTATTTTTAAATTTCTTCAGAATAAATAAATATTTTTCCACTTGTTTTTTATTTTTGCTTATTATATTATTTTAGATAGGTTGTTCTTCCTTTTAATTTAGATTTAAATGGCTATGGGGGGAAAGAGAATGGTAGAAGAAATTTTAAGAAGTCCGTGTTTGAAATGCTTGCTTAGTTTAGATAGAGAGACATGTTCTATGTATTGTTCTGTTTTGCAAGAGTACAGAAGAAAGATAGAGATATCTCCATATTATCAAAGTAAGAGGCATCATTTGTCTTCCCAAAGACTTTTGGAGGCGACTCCATCAACTCGCCATGTTTTGAAAGATGGTGACGAAAGTATAGAATTATGTTTAGCATAATCTATACAAAAAACCTGTGATTTGTATTAAATCACAGGTTTTCAAAATGTATTGTCTTTTTTATATAATTATTGTATAGTATCAAACAGATTGTAACTTGTTTGAAAATAAAAAAAGGGGGGAAAATGAGTAACGCAAGAAGTCCTTGCCACAAATGTGCATTTGTCTGGAACAAGGTATCTTTTATCAACCAACAATAAAGGCCTTTGATTGGAGTTGATGGTTTTCAATTTTAATGAGAGGGGGGGATTCATGCTGAAATTTTTAATTTTTTTACTTGCAGTTATCCTTTTTGTTTTTGGAATCGTTTGTTTTAGAGCAGGTTCTTCTTTGATAGATTATAGTAAATCAAGTTTTGGATTTAAAGGAGATAAAAATGAAAGATGAAAAAGTTCGTGAAGAACCTGTTGCTATTTACACAAAGATAGGAATTATTGCTATGGCAGGAGTATTTTTTGGTCTAATCCTGTTGTATTTTGTCCCTGAGACCGTAGACACATTAGTCCCAATCACTATCGGTATATTAGCTGTAGTTGGAATGACTTGTTTTAATCTGGATATTTTTGATCCGTCTTTTTCAGAAGAATTTCAAGATTCTGAAGATGACTCTTGTGAGTAAATTTTTTGTAAAGGAGGTGATTGAGATGATAAGAAATAAAAATCTCTCAGAGAAATTAGCAAAAATTGCTTTACTTATTACTGCTGGAGTCTTTTTTTTATGTTTGGGAGTGGTTCTTTATTCTTGGTTTTTAAATTAATCACAGCCGTTTGATGACACAAAAAGTCATCAAACGGCTTTTTGTTTTGGAAAAAATTGTGGGGAAGGTATCTTTCAGATTCAAATATATCAGGACTCGGTCACTCTCGTGGATATTTTATTTCGCAAGCTCATAAAATATCTCACTTCATTGACCTCCATTCACTCAAATTTTCCTCCCACTACGTTATAGGAAAATATATTTCGCTTGGTTCGAGTCCTGTCTGGTCCTACAAAATCAAAAAGTTCCAAAGCTTTTGCTTTGGAACTTAAGATTTTGTGGACCAGACAGGACTCGAACCCGCCACCTCCGCAGTGCAAGTGCGGCGCTCTACCAGATGAGCTACTGGCCCAAATTAACCTTCATTAACTATTGAATGATTATATCAAAACTCTTTGATAAGTAAACCCTGTTAGAAATCCATTTCGTCTTGATTTTACTAGTTATACCCACTAATTTCTAACGGGGTAAATACATTATGCTAAAATATAACTAATGCGAGATCTAAAGAATAAAATAAAAAGTCGTACTAATCACCACCTGGTAAAAACGAAATCTTGGTTTAAGAAAAATGAAAAATATCTAATTATTGGGTTTTTTACATTTGGTTTAATTGTAGATAATTTAACCTTAACTAGAATTGATCAAGTTTTTGATAATTTAGTAATTTTAAGTTATTTATTTTTGGCTGTAATTAGTATTATTTTAATTAATTATTTTAAAGCTAAAGAAAATCAAGGTAAATATTCATATTTTTCAAAATTTGAGAAATATCTTCCTTTAGCTACTCAATTTGCTTTTGGAGGACTTTTTAGTGCTTATATTATTTTTTATACAAAATCTGCGTCTTGGGCGACTAGTTGGTTTTTTCTTCTAATTATTTTTGGGTTATTTATTGGAAATGAGAAATTTAGAAAAAAATATAAGGAAATTGACTTCCAAATAAATATTTTATTTTTAGCGTTGTTTTCTTTTATGATTTTTTTCGTACCTGTTATCCTAAAACAAATAGGTGTTTGGATTTTTATTTTAAGTGGAGTTTTAAGTCTTTTATTAATCTACGGCTTAATTAAATTTATCTCTTCCTTTGTTCTTGAAATAAGTCAAAAACGAAAAAAGGAAATATTTACACATATTATGGGTGTTTTTCTTTTATTTAACTTGATGTATTTTTTAAATATTATTCCTCCAGTCCCTTTATCAATGAAAGAAATTGGAGTTTATAGAAATATAGAGAAAAGTGCTAACGGGGATTATTTGTTAGAAGAGGTGGAAGTTCCTTGGTATTCTTTTGGAAATTATTTTATAAAAATATCCCAAGGGCCTGTTTATATTTATGCTTCAGTTTTTGCACCTACTGATTTGGAAACGGAAATAATTTATGAATGGTTTCGTTATGATGAACAAAAAAATAGATGGCTTTCTTATGATGAAGTAAAATATTCAATTAAAGGAGGAAGAGGAGATGGTTATAGAGGATATGTGTATTCCGCTAATTTGGAAATAGGAGAGTGGAGAGTGGATGTAAAAACAAAATCAAGTTTAGTTATAGGAAGAATTAAATTTGAAATAAAAGATACAATTTGACTTAATAAATTATTTATTGTCTAACAGAAATAGCCGTTGACTTTTGTATTGATTTTGATAGTATATGGACAGTACTTGAATCTTGGCTTGCCAAAATTTAGGTACTATGAAAAACATCGTTTTCCTTCGGGATTGCGGTGTTTTTCATTTGTTAGGTAAAATGTAAGTTGGTTTTTAATTTTTAAAATGATAAAATCAAGAAGTTATTATAAATAAGTCAAAAGTCTATAAAGTCCATAAAGTTTATAAAGTAAAAAAATTACTCCGCAATTTTTTTAAAAAAGACTTTCGACTTTCGACTTTATAGACTTTTAACTAAATTTATTATGGGATTAAAAGATATGATGATGAAGAAGATGTTGAAGTCACAACTAAAAGATGTGCCTGAAGCAGAACAAGAGAAAATTTTAAAAGTTGTTACTGAAAATCCAGAATTGTTTCAAAAAATTGGAACAGAAGTTCAAGCTAAAATGAAAGAGGGTAAAGATCAAATGACAGCTACTATGGAAGTTATGAGTAATTACCAAAACGAGTTAAAAGATATTCTTAAATAATTATGTTATCAATCGGAATTGTTGGCTTACCTAATGTTGGAAAATCTACATTATTTAATGCTTTAACTGAAAAATCTGTTCTTGCAGAAAATTATCCTTTCTGTACTATTGACCCTTCTGTAGGGGTTGTTTCTGTGCCTGACGCTCGTTTAGACAAATTGAGTAAGTTTTCTAATTCTCAAAAAACAGTTCACACTGCGATTGAATTTGTAGATATTGCTGGTTTGGTAGCTGGAGCACACGAAGGGGAAGGTTTAGGGAATAAATTTTTAGCTAATATCCGTGAGACTGACGCTATTATTGAAATAGTCCGAATTTTTGAAGATGAAGATGTAATTCATGTGAATGGAAAGATAGATCCAATGAGTGATATTGAAGTAATTAATTTAGAGTTAGTAATGGCTGATTTCCAAACTGTTTCAAAGCGAATTGCTAATTTGGGAAGAGATTTAAAAAAAGGAGATAAAGATGCTGTTGCTGAAAATAATATTTTAGTAAAGATTGAAAAAGCTCTTGATGACGGAAAATTTGCTAGTTCAATAGAATGTAATGAAGAAGAGCAAAAAATGCTTAAGTCTTTAAATCTTTTAACTATTAAACCAATTTTGTATGCTTTTAATAAAAAAATGGGAGGAAAAAATTTAGATGAAATGGATGACCTCTGTTGGGAAGAAGTTTTAAAATTTTTAGAAACTTCAGATTCAAAATGGATAAAAATTGATACTCAAATAGAACATGAATTAAAAGATTTGCCCGAAGACGAAAGGGAAGAATATAAACAAACTTTAGGAGGTTCTTGTGACGATATTGATATTTTAATTAGAAAAAGTTATGAGCTTTTAGATTTGATTACTTTTTTGACTACAGGAGAAGAAGAGTCACGAGCATGGACAACCAAAAGAGATTCAATCGCTCCGATAGCAGGAACAGCTATTCATACAGATTTTAAAGATAAATTTATAAAAGCAGATGTTATTAATTGGGAAGATTTATTAAACGCGGGTTCTCGCGCTCAAGCCAGAGAAAAAGGCTTAATTAGAATTGAAGGAAAAGAATACATTGTTAAAGATGGTGATGTTATAGAATTCAAAATTTAATTTAACTAAAAGTATTATCAAAAAACTAAAAATAGTGCAATCGATTGCACTATTTTTAGTTTTTTTAAATTTTAAATTCAGTATTAAGTGGTATGTAGTAAGTATTATGTATATGGGTTTTAGCTTTCCGCCCAAGGCGGACAGGCGTAAAATCCGTTTGTTTTGTGTTTTTTAGTGATATAATTAAACTATTATTAATTATAACTAAAAATATCATGGAAACTAAAAAAATATTAAAATGGCCTTTAATAATTGGAATAGTAATTGTTCTTAATCTATTCTTTTTGTATGCGGTTAAAGTAGCTTATCCAGAACCTGAATACGAAGACTATTGTCCAAAAGAGCAAGTAGTAAGAGCTATAGGTTCAGAAGAAGAGTGTCTTGAAGGAGGGGGACAATGGACTGAAAAACCTCATTATGAAACTTATGCACCACAACTTGTGGAAGAATATGTTGCTGGTTATTGTGATCAACAATTTACTTGTCATGATGAATTTGATACTGCTCGGGAAGATTATGAGAGAAATGTGTTTATAGCTTTGATTATTTTTGGAGTTATTTCTACCATTGTTGGTTTTATGACTTTAGGTAAGGAAGTAGTTTCAATTGCTCTTTCTCTAGGTGGAGTATTAGCCTTTATTATTGCTTCAGTGAGATATTGGAGATATGCAAGTGATTGGTTACATTTGGGAATTTTAGGACTTGCTTTAGCTGTTCTAATCTATTTAGCAATAAAAAAGTTTACTGAGTAATTAATTTAAATTTAACGCATAACTTTGTCGGTTTCGGAAAAATTTATTTCACCGTATTTCCAATACGTCTCAATAAATTTTTCTTTACCTCCTCGTTCTGCATCTAAATTAAAATTAATTAAAAAAAACAAAAAATCCATCGGCTCACTAGTGAGCCGATGGATTTTTTGTTTTTTTATCTTTAAACCTATGCTAAAATGGTTTTTAACTATGAAAAAATATGATCATAAAAAAATAGAGAAGAAATGGCAAGGACAGTGGAAGAAAAATCATGTGGTCAAGGTAGATAAAGACGATCAGTCAAAAGAAAAATTTTATATGTTGGATATGTTCCCTTATCCTTCAGGAGAAGGTTTGCATATGGGACATACAGAATCTTATACTGCTTCGGATGTATTTTATCGTTTTAAAAAGATGCAAGGTTTTAACGTCTTACACCCGCAAGGTTTTGATTCTTTTGGTTTACCAGCTGAGAATTATGCGATTAAAACAGGTGTTCACCCAGCAGAAACTACTCAACAAAATATAGAGAATTATATCGCTCAAATGAAATCTCTTGGTTTGAATTATGATTTTGATGAAATGGTTAATTCTTCAGACCCTGAATATTATAAATGGACACAGTGGTTATTTGGTGAGTTTTTTAAAAATAATTTAGTTTACAAAAAAACAGCTAAAATAAATTGGTGTGAATCTTGTCAGACTGGAATTGCAAATGAACAAGTAGTAGGAGGGGAATGTGAAAGATGTAATACCGAGATTATGCAAAAAGAAATTCCTGGATGGTTTTTTAAAATTACAGATTTTGCTGATGCTTTGATTGAAGACTTAGATAAAGTTGATTGGCCAGAATATACAATTAAAAATCAAAGAAATTGGATAGGAAAATCAGAAGGAGCTAAAATAAAGTTTGAAATAAAGAATTTTGATAAAAAGATTGAAGTATTTACAACAAGACCAGATACTTTGTTTGGGGCAACTTATATGGTTTTGTCTCCTGAACACAAACTCGTAGCAGAGCTACTCGAGAATAAAGATTTAAGATTTAGGAATTATGATGAGGTTGAAAAATATATAATAGAAACTCAAAAAAAATCAGAAATGGATAGAGTTGAAGGAAAGGAAAAAACAGGGGTTCTACTTTTGGGAATTTCTGCTATCAACCCAGCAAACAAAGAGGAGATTCCAATTTTTATTGCTGATTATGTCTTAAGTGGTTACGGAACAGGAGCAATTATGGCTGTTCCAGCTCATGATACGAGAGACTATGAGTTTGCTGATACTCATAAACTAGAAATAAGAAAAGTTATTGTAAGGAGTGGAGATATAGAAATTTTATCAACAGCAAAAACGAAAAAAGGAGATGTTGAGATCTTTTGTGAAAAAGGGAAACTAATAAATTCAGGAAAATTTGATGGAATGGATTCTGAAGAAGCTCAAAAGAAAATCACAGAATTCGTGGGTGGAGAATTAACTACAAATTATCGTCTAAGAGATTGGTCAATTTCAAGACAAAGATATTGGGGTTGTCCAATACCAGTTGTTTATTCGCCTGAAGGTGAAGCTAGATTAATTCCAGAAGAACATTTACCATGGTTACTTCCAACAGATGTTGATTTCAAACCAACTGGAATTTCTCCATTAGCTGACTCAAAAGAATTAAAAGAAAGAACTGAGAAAATTTTTGGTAAAGGTTGGATCCCGGAATATGACACAATGGATACTTTTGTAGATTCGTCTTGGTATTTTTTGAGATATCCTGATGCTCATAATGATAATGAATTTTGTTCAGAGGCTCGTAAAAAATGGTTACCTGTTGATTTATATATTGGAGGAGCAGAACATACTTATATGCATCTTTTATTTTCTCGTTTTTTTGTAAAAGCTCTGAAGCAGATTGGATTATTAAATTTTGATGAACCTTTTATGAAATTGAGACATCAAGGTATGGTTCTAGATAGTGAAGGAAAAAAGATGTCTAAGTCTAAAGGAAATGTAGTTAATCCAACAGAAATGGTAGAAAGATTTGGGGCAGATTCAGTTAGAGCTTATATATTATTTGCAGCACCCCTAGAAGATGAGGTAATATGGAATGAAAATAATATTGTAGGAATTTATCGCTTTTTAGAAAAAATCTTTAGATATACAAATGAATGGATAATTTTTAATAGAGATAATGAAAAAATAAATTTAAATAAGGAAATTGATTCTTTGCTTCATAAAACTATAAAAAAAGTTACAGAAGATATTGAAAATTTAAAATATAATACAGCTATATCTAGTTTGATGATCTTTGTTAATAAGATAAGAGAACAACGAGGAAATACAAGTGAAAATCAATTAATGACCTTGTTCCAACTTGAATCATTTTTAAAAATATTAGCTCCTTTTGCTCCTCATATTACCGAAGAACTTTGGGCAGGATTAGGACATACAGAATCAATTCATTTAGAAGAATGGCCAGAATATAACGAGAAATTAGCCAAAGATGACAAGCATATAGTGGTTATTCAGATAAATGGAAAAGTGCGGTCAGAAATTGAAATTGAAGACGGAGAAGACGAAGAAAATATCAAAAAAAGAGCTTTAGAAGACGAAAAAGTTCAAAAATGGGTAGTTGAAAAAGAGATAAAAAAGACAATTTATATTACTAATAAATTATTAAATATTGTGATTTAACAAAAGCTTGACTTTTTGCTTAAATAATGATAAAAATAAGAGAAATAAAATGACAACAACTTTTAATTCAAAAGAAATAGTTCAAAATTTTCTTGAAGGACTTCCCAAAAGATCACAAGATATCTTAACTAAGAGATATGGTTTAGGTAATTCTGTGAAAAGACACACTTTAGAATCTATTGGACAAAAATATAAGATTACTCGTGAAAGAGTAAGACAAATTGAAAATCATTCAATTAAAAACATCATAAAATCTGATGATTTTTCTAAAGCAGAAAAATATTTTAATGAATTAGTTAATATCATAGAAAGTATTGGGGGATTAGCTGAAGAAAAATCTTTGCTTGAATATTTATCAAAAGATGTTTCTGAACAAAATTATCTTCATTTTTTATTTGTAATAGGGAATCCTTTTTATAAAGATAAAAGAGATAATGATTTTGATGCTAAATGGTATACAGATAAAAAAGTAGCTGAAAATGTAATCAAAGTTTTAAAGAGAGTTCATAGTCAATTTGAAGAAGACCAATTATTTACAGAAGTTCAGTTAATAGATTTAGTTCGCAAAGAAGCTAATAAATTAAAGAATAGAAAAGAACTTAATGATGATCAGATTAAAAATTGGTTAACAGCATCAAGAGTAATTGGTAGAAATCCTTTTAATGAATGGGGTTTAGCTACTTCTCAAAATATTAAGATTAGAGGAATTAGAAGTTATGCTTATTTGGTTGTAAGACAAAATGGTTCCCCAATGCATTTTAAAGAAGTTGCTAAAATGATAAATAAACATTTTAAAAAGAACGTTCACACTGCTACTTGTCATAACGAATTAATTAAAGATGAAAGATTTGTTTTGGTAGGAAGAGGGATGTATGCTTTAACTGAATGGGGATATACTAAAGGGATAGTAAAAGATGTTATTTTAGATATTTTAAAGAAAGAAGGAAAATTAACTAAAGAATCTGTTATTGATAGAGTTTTGAAAGAAAGATATGTTAAAGAAAACACTGTTATTGTAAATCTACAAAATTCAGATTATTTTAAAAAACATAAGGACGGAACATATTCACTTATATAAACATAAAAATAAACGGCTCACCTAGGTGAGCCGTTTATTTTTATGTTTAAAAAAAGAAGTTATCTACATTTTTGCTTCTTTTAATACTTTTTTGTAGTAAAATAGAGGTTATATGATAGAAACTTTCGCGAGTATGTTTCCTCCAATTTATTATCCTCTAGTTTTAGATACAATAAATTATTTGTATTTGTTTGTTCCTATTTGGCTGCCTATAATATTAATAGCTGTATTATGGAATAATTGGTTAGTTTATATTAGAACTAAGTTTATTAATGAACAAGACTATAAGTTGCTAGAAATTAAATTACCAAATGAAATTAAGAAAACACCATTAGCGATGGAGTTGTTTTTGCATTCATTAATTCAAACAGGAGGAGAAGCAAATTGGTATCAAAAATTTATTGAAGGAAAATCTAGGCCAGTTTTTTCATTAGAAATGATTTCTTTAGAAGGGCAAGTTAAATTTTTTATTTGGACAAGAGGTTTTTTTAAAAATTTAGTAGAAGCTCAGATTTATGCACAATATCCAGATATTGAAATTACCGAAGTTGTTGATTATACTTCTTTTATTAATTTTGATCCGAAAGCTTTGGGTATGTGGGCAACTGAATTTAAATTGAGTAAAGATGATTTTTATCCTATCAAAACTTATGTTGATTATGATATGGAGAGTAAAGGAGTGAAAGAAGAAGAGAAAATTGACCCAATTACTCCGATAATTGAATTTTTAGGAGCAGTTGGCAGTGGTCAGCAAGTTTGGTTACAGATTCTTGTAAGAGCTCACAGGAAAGAAAGAAAAAAAGCTTTATCTTGGAAAGAACGCTGGGAGAAAAAAGAATGGAGTTCACTTGAAGACTGGAGAGCTCAGTCTAAAGGAGAAATAAAAAAATTAATTGAAGAAGCTTCTAAATCAGATGATAAAGAAAATAAAGCTATAAGAGCGATGACTAAAGGGGAATCCAATGTTATTGCAGCAATAGAAAGATCTGTTTCAAAATTAAGTTTTGATTGTAATATCAGGGGTATTTATCTAGCCGAGAAAGATTCTTTTAATCCTATTAATATTGTTTCTATGATAGGAACTTTTAAACAATTTAATTCAAATGATTTAAATAGTTTTAAAATAACTCAAGTAACTGGTTTTGATTATCCTTGGCAAGATTATAAAGGGATTAGAACTGATAGAATTAAACGAAGATTATTTAATGAGTATAGACAAAGATCCTTTTCTCTTTTTTACAGACCTTTTGTTTTAAACGTTGAAGAATTAGCGACTGTATTCCATTTCCCTGGAGGTGTGGCACAAACTCCAACATTATCAAAATTGATGTCTAAGAAATCAGAGGCTCCATTTAATTTACCAACATAATATGTTTAGTTTCAGAAATAATAATTATAATTATAGAAATTTAATAATTAAAATAAAAATCTTTTTAAATAAAATTTACCAATCAAGTAAAGTATATTTTAATGATTTCCATGCATATGTGAATAGGTTTGTTCATTGCCCTAAAATGAACCTTCTTGCCTTTATAGGTATTATAATTTCAATTGGTCTTTTTTATCAGACTTTAATTGTTGCTCCTGCAGATTTTCCTAAGGGAACTATTATTACTGTTGAAAAAGGAGAAATATTGTCTGAAATTGCTTTTAACTTAGAAGAAGAAAAAGTAATTAAATCAGCAGAAATGTTTGAATTTTTTACTAATTTATTGATGAGTGGAGACAGGGTAATGGCTGGAGATTATTTCTTTGAAAAAGATTATTCAGTTATTAGAATTGTTTGGAGAACCATAAGAGGTGTTTATGGAATTGCTCCTACTAGAATAGTTATTGTAGAAGGCTCCACTATTTTTAATATAGCGGAAACTTTAAAAACTCATTTTGAAGATTTTGATAAAGATAAATTTGTGAAATTAGCTGAAGCAGAAGAAGGATATTTATTTCCTGATACATATTATTTCTTACCAAATGTAACTCCTAAAGCTGTAATTAAAACAATGAAAGAAAATTTTGAAAAAAGACTTGAAGAAATTTCTCTTGAAATAGAAGAGTCAGGAAACACTTTAGAAGAAATTGTGATTATGGCTTCTATTTTAGAAAAAGAAGCGAGAACACTTAAATCTAAGCAAAAAATTGCAGGAATCTTGTGGAAGAGAATAGACATAAATATGCCTTTACAAGTAGATGCTGTTTTTCCATATATCATAGGGAAGAATACATATCAACTAACACTAGATGATTTAAAGACTGAATCTCCTTATAATACTTATACTAATAAAGGGCTTCCTATTGGACCGATAGCTAATCCAAGTATTTATTCTTTATTGGCTGCAGCTACTCCAGTTGAGTCTAATTATCTATTTTACTTATCTGATAGATCTGGAAATATGTATTATGCCGAAAATTTTGAAATACATAAAGAAAATAAGAGGCTTTATATGAATTAGTTTAGGAAGTTAGAAATTAGGTATTTAGGAGAGTTAGTTTTAAATAAAAATAGGTGGTCGCAAAGCGACCACCTATTTTTTATTTAGATTTTTATTTAACTTTCAAACTAGATTTTCTTTCTTTGTCTACCTTGGGAAGATTTAAAGTTAATAGTCCATTCTTTTCAATAGCAACTGAGTTATCAATATCTATTTCAGTTGGCAATCCTATAGTTCTAGAAAAAGAACCCCAATAAAGTTCTTGTTTATAATAAGAATCTTTGCTGATTTCTCTTTCTTCATGGCGAGAACCTCTTATTGTAATAGAATCTCTGCTTATTGAAATATCCAAGTCTTCAGGGTTTACTCCTGCTACCATAGTCTTAAGAATAAGAGTGTCTCCTTCATCAGAAATATCAATAGCTAATTCTCCTTCCTTTTCCTCTTCTTCAAGATTGGGCGAGAAATTTTCGCTAGTAGGTTCAAAATCTAAAATATCATCATTTTCTTCTTCAGTATTATTGTTTGATGAAGCTGTTAATTTATCAAAAAAAGATTTCATAATATTAGTTAAGAGTTTATTAATTAGTAATTTAAAGTTTTAGATTTATGAGTTTCTTCTTCTCATTAACTTAATTTTTTCTAAAAAGAGAATCATTATTATAATTGCTACCCATATAGTTAAGAATATTATAAAAATTTTACTTTCACTACTAATTATAAAAAAATTAAAGAAAGTGTGCAATGTAACTGAGAGGATAAACCCTACCAAAAGAAAAATCTTTTTAGAAAAGTTTTTTCTGTAAAAAGACATAGCTATAAATAATCCAATAATTCCTGAGCATAAAGTATGTAATAAAGTAGCTCCTATAAAACGCATATTTCCTACTAGAATTATGTGGTTAATTTCAGAACCATGTGATTTTAATGCACTTATTAAAAAAAGAGAGTTTTCTAAGGCAGCAAAACCTAAGGCTACTGTGATTAAATAAATGACAGCATCTATAGGTTCGTCCATATATTTTTTGTTTAAAGCACTGAAATAAGCTCCAAGATATTTAAATAGTTCTTCTGAAAATGATAAAGCTATTATCAAAACAAGCCCTGTTCCTGAAATAAGAGTACTAATATACTCTTCTACTGGTAAAACTAATAAAGCTGAGAAGATTCCAAAAATAAATGAATAAGCTATGTATTTTTTTGGTTCAGGGTTTAATTTATCTTCTTTTAACCAAAACCAAAGCCAAAATATTGTGGGCAAAACTCCTCCTAAAAATGCATAAAGTATTAATTCGTTTGTCATATTATTTAGACCATTCTTCTATTAATAATAATTTTTTATTTTTAATGGGCATGGATTCCCATATTTCTTCTGTAATAAATGGCATAAAAGGATGCAGAGTTTTTAAACAAGTTTGCAAAATTTCTAATAACATTAATTGAGTTTCTATTTCGTCTAATTTATCTTTTGCCTCTTCTATTATTTTATCAGCAAACTCGTGCCAAATATAGTGGTATATCTTTTCGCTTGCAATGTGAAATTGAAAATTATCTAAATCTTTTGTTATATCAGAAGTTATTTTTTGTAGATTTTGTAGTTCAATCTTTGAACGGCTTAACGATTTGAGCCGCTCATCGTTTAAATCTATTTCTCCTAAGTCTTTGGTATTATCCAAAACGAAACGGCTGACATTCCATAATTTATTAGCAAATTTTTTGTAAGCTCTAATTTTATCTTCTGATAAATTCATATCATTCCCAGGAGTATTTCCAACAAGTAAAGACATTCTAAGAGCATCAGTTCCATATTTTTCACTTAGTTCTAGGGGGTTAACAACATTTCCTTTAGATTTACTCATTTTTTTACCATGAGCATCTCTTACTAATCCGTGTAAATAAATATCTTTGAAAGGGCTTTTTCCTGTACGATAAATTCCTAACATAACCATTCTGGCTACCCAGAAAAAAAGGATATCATGTCCTGTTTCCATTACATCAGTAGGGTAGAAGTTTTTAAAATCTTCTCCTTCAGGAAAATCTAAAGTAGCAAAAGGCCATTGTCCCGATGAAAACCAAGTATCAAAAGTATCAATATCTTCTTTTACTTCTCCTCCACATTTAGAACATTTGGAAATAGAATTGTCTAAATCAACCATACCTTCTCCGCATTTTGTACATATTTTTGCAGGGATAGGGATACCCCAGATAATTTGTCGAGAAATATTCCAATCGTGAATATTTTCTAACCAATGTTTAAAAATCTTTTTATGTCTTTTTGTTATAAATTTTACTTCACCTTTCTCAACAGCTTCAAGGGCTTTTTGAGCAAGAGACTCTGTTTTAATAAACCACTGAGCTTTGATTTGAGGTTCTATTGGACGATTACATTTATAACAAATTTTAACATTGTGATTAAAGTTTTCTTCTACTTTCACCAATAAACCTTTTTTATCTAATTTTTTAACAATTTCTTCTCGAGCTACTGTAATATTTTTTCCTTCAAATTCTGGGCCTGCAATTGGAAGCAATTTACCGTAAAAATCTATAATTTGTTCGTATTCTAGATTATGTCTTTGGGCGATTTCAAAATCAGCAGTATCATGCCAAGGGGTGATTGTCATTGCTCCTGTACCAAATTCCATATCAACAGCTTCGTCTTTGATAATAGTGGCTGTAATAGGTCCATTTATCCACTCTAAGTCAATTTTTTGTTTGTGTTCATATTCTTTATATCTTTCGTCATCAGGGTGCATTACTACGTATTTATCACCAAATTTGGTCTCAGGTCTAGTGGTTCCAATCTGAAAAGGTCCATATTGAAAAGTGTAAAATTTGTCTTCTTTTTCTACTCCTTCAGTTTCTAGTTCAGATAGGGAAGTCTGATGTTTAGAACACCAATTTACTAATCTTTTCCCACGATAAAGTAACCCGTCAGCAGAAAGTTTTTTAAAGGTTTCATTTACAGTTCTAACTATTTCAGGTTCAAGGGTAAATTTTTCCCGTGACCAATCGCAAGAAGCCCCTAATGAGCGAACCTGGTTCTCCATAAAAGATTTATTGTGCAGAGTGAATTGCATTATCTCGTCATATAATTCTTTAGGATCCATTTTAAAACGAGATTTTCCTTCTTTCTCTAATTTCTTTTCGTAAACTACTTGAGTTTCAAATCCAGCATGGTCAGCACCAGGGAGCCAGAGAGTTTTAAATCCCTGCATTCTTTTATAACGAATCATCAAGTCTTCTAGGGTTACAAAAAGAGCATGCCCTGCATGAAGAGAACCATTAGCATTTGGGGGAGGCATTATTATTGTAAAAGGTTTTTTGTGTCGTTCAGGAAGATTGTCAGGGTTAAAAAAACCGCTTTCTTCCCAAAGTTGATATTGTTTCTTTTCAGTTTCTTGAGGGTTGTATGGATTAAGGAATTTTTCATTCACCCCGTTAGAGTTTTGATTTAAATTTAAGTTGTTGTCTGTATTAAGCATTTTTTCTATTTTAATTTTTTAGTGTTCCCTCTAGAACTCTAATGGGGTTCATTTCAATATAATAACACAAAGAAAGGGTCTTTTCCAAAAAAAATCTTGCATTTTTAATTGATTTTAGGTAGTCTGGATAGTAGAAAGTATTTTAAAATTTAAAATAAGTAAGGGGGGTTCTAATGTCTTTTGCAGAAGCTGAAATAGTATTACTACAATTGTTTAGGCATCCGGATTTATTTGAGCTTGAAAAAGAAAATGAAGAATTGGAATTCCTTCTTAGTGAGATGATAAAAAGAGTTCGAATGATTAAATTCCACAAGCTAGGATATTTTTTTACTTTATTAGATAGTAAGTCGGAAGAAATACTTCTTCGTTATAAAAAAATTTGTAAGAGAAACCTAGAATTTTAAATAACCTATAGAACGGAGGTCTAAAATGATGAATTTTTCAAAGTTTATGGATTCAGTAAAGTTTTATCTTAAGTATTTGTTTCATTTACAGGCACTTAAAAAAGAAAATGAGAAGTTACGAAAAATTTTAAGCGAGATCGAAGAAGAGGTGAATGTTGACCAGGATTATTTTTTAAATGAAGATCCTGTGGATATAGTATTTATTTGTTAAAGTTCATTAAGAAAATTTAAAATTTTAATCTTCTTTTCAGGAGGTATGGAAATGAATTTAGGAGAAGCACAAAAAATGATGGCGCCTTATACGGAACATCCTAATTTCGCCAAACTTAACGACGAAAATGAAGAATTGCAAGAAGTTGTTGGTAAGATTAGAGAGAAAATGAAAACAATCCAATTTCATTTTATGGGCGAGGCTTTGACCGAGATGGATGATGAAACAGAAGCTTTATTTAAAAGAGAGGCAAATATTTGCAGAGAAAACCTAAAGCATTAAATTCCCATCAGCCCTAAGTTCTTTAAGGTCAATTGCAGTTTGCAATTGACCTTTTTCTTTTTGTTCTAGATATTTAAAATATCCTGCCATTCCAATCATAACTGCATTGTCTGTAGAAAATTTTCTTTCAGGTATTAAAATTTCTAAATTAGCGTTTTGAGAGTCAAGTGATTCAAAAGATTGGCGAATATAATTATTGGCTGTTACTCCTCCACCTAAGATTAAAGTTTCAGCTTGATATTTTTCAATAGCCTTTTCGGTTTTCTTTAGTAGAATTTCAGTTACAGCATTTTCAAATTCTAAAGCAACCTCTTCTTTAATTTCTTGTGGTAATTCGTCCCAAGAATTTCCTGCCTTGCCGGCAGGCAGGTCTTTTTTTAGATTTTTAATTAAATACAATACTGCTGTTTTCAAGCCAGAAAAAGAAAAATCAAAATCATCAGTATTCAACATTGGTCTTGGTAATTTGATAGTAGCGCTCCGAGCGCTAATATTTTGTTTTTCTCTTTGGGCTTGGGCAAGTTTTGATATTTCTGGACCTCCAGGGTAGGGAAGATCCATCATTCTAGCTACTTTATCAAAAGCTTCTCCAACCGCATCATCTCTTGTTTGTCCAATCTTTTTATATTCTCTAAATTTCTCCATTAAAATTAATTCAGTATGTCCTCCAGAAATAAGTAAACCTATTGCAGGAAAATTAATAATTTTTGACTTGTGATTTATAAACGAAGCAAGAAGGTGCCCTTCCATATGGTTAACTGGAATTAAAGGTTTATCCCAAGCTAAGCTTAAAGCTTTTGCAAAATTAATTCCTACCCAAAGAGCTGGCTCTAATCCAGGGCCTTGGGTGATAGTAATCGCATCAATTTTAGGAATTTCAATTGTTGGAATGTATTCTAAAAATAATTTTAGTAAATCAGGTTCTCGTTCTAAAATTTCTTCAATTTGGAAGCCCGGCTTCCAAATATTTTTAGACTTATCATTCGGAGCGCTAAGTTTCGCTTCCTCTAAAGTTTTGCGAAGAATAGGGATTAAGTTTTTGGCATGTTCTCGTTTAGCTAAAGCAGGGAAGACACCTCCGTATTCTTTATGAATATCAATTTGAGATATTAAAGTGTTAGCTAAAATTTTAAATTCTACCGGATTTTTGATATCACCAAAAATTCCACTAGCTTCTAAGATGCTAATTGCAGTTTCATCACAACTTGTTTCAATGGATAATATTTTCATTATTACTTAATTAAGTTTAGGTTTTGATTTATAATAACAGGACTAAAACCAACAATTTCATCATGTAGTATCCCATCAGGAATATTGTTATACATAAATATCTTTTTATTTAATTTAAAAGTATCATGCATTTCTAGAAAAGTAGCTCCTCCGATATAATTTTTAATTTCATTTTTTTTAAAATTTAAAACAAGAACAGCATCAATTATTTTAATCTTATCTTCACTTTCTTTAATTTTTAAAGATTTCCATTTTGAATGTTCTTTTCGTCCGAGTTCTTTATATAAGTTTTCCTCTTCGGGATTATCAAAGCAATTGGGTAAAGTAATAATATGTCCATTATTTTCTAACTCTTTTTCTATAGCAGGGATTTTGTCATAAAAAACTTTGCTACAAATTATAAATATTTTCATAGATTTTATTTTACATTAAATTTAAACTAAAAAACAGCCAAAAGGCTGTTTTTTAAATTAAATTAACTGAGTGCTTCGCACACAAACCTATGTGGTCACAAATCACTAAATATTTTTTTCGTCTTTACAGACTCAAAAATATCTAAGTGTTTGCCGACCCCGGCTCGCGGTTTTTATTTTAGGTAAAAACAAAAACATCGCTGTGCCTTCACGAAACTAAAAAAGTAAAGCAGCTTACTTTTTCTTAACGTTTTGTGACCCTACCGGGAATCGAACCCGGATTGCCGGCTTGAAAAGCCGATGTCCTAACCATTAGACGATAGGGCCATTGTTTTATATATTATACTTTAAATTAACTTCAGCTACTATTTTCAGGACATCGGCTTTTACAAAGCCTTATCCTATTTCCTATCTCGCTTCGCTCAATAACGGAAATTTTTTGTTCATACTTCACAAAAATCGGATTAAAAGCAAAATTATTTGCTTTTAACTCCAATAACCATTAGACGATAGGGCCTAAATTAGTTAAAAGTTCATAAAGTCTAAAGTTAAAAAAATCATAGAATGATTTTTTTAAGAGCCTTTGGCTTTTGACATTAAAGATTTTTGACTCATTTGGATTATACCAATTTTTGTAAAAAAAGCAAAAAGATGTTAGGTTATTTACATAAATATACAGGTGGATTGCGCCGAATTGGTAAGGCAACGCATTCGAAATGCGTCGAGTGAAAACTCTTGCAGGTTCGAGTCCTGCATCCACCGCATTAGAATAAATAAAAAAACAAACAGCTATGGTTTTTAAATCATAGCCGTTTGTTTTTTTATTCTTTATTTCAATTTAGATCTTCTTAAAAATGAAGGAATTGCATCCCAAGTATCATCGTCATCATCGTCTTGAGGAATTTCTAAGATCTTTGATTTTGCTTCAGGTTTTTTAGTTTCAGTTTTCTTTCTGATTTCTTTTTCAGGTTTCTTTTTCTCTTCCTCTTTCTTTTCTTCTTTTTTACCTCCACCAAAAATGCTAATTTTTTCTTCTATTGTAGGCTCTTCTTTTTTAGGTGTTCTTTGGAATAGGCTTCCTCCTGTAGCATTATTATCTTTAAATCCAGTAGCTATTACTGTAATCTTGATTTCATTTTTCTTTAATTTGTCTGTTTTAGATGTTCCAAAAATTACCTTAGCATCTGGAGCGATTGATTCAGTTATTATTTTTGCTGCTTCTTGAATTTCATTTATAGTTAAATCATCTCCTCCTGCAACTGAAAGCAATACTCCTTTAGCTCCAGCAATTGAAATATCTAATAGTGGTGAATTTATTGCTTGAAGAGCGGCTTCTTCGGCTCTATTTTCTCCACTGGCTTTTCCTATTCCCATAAGAGCTGACCCAGCATCTCCCATGATTGTTAAGATATCAGCGAAGTCAACATTAATTCTTCCAGGAACTGTAATTAAATCAGAAATTCCTTCTACTGCTTCTTTTAGAATTATATCGCTCATTGCGAAAGCGTTATCCATAGTAGTTCCTTCAGGTGAAACACTTAAAATCCTATCATTAGGAATGATAATTAAAGCATCTACTGATTCTTTTAATCGTGCTAATCCTTCTTCCGCAATAGAACTTCTTTGTGAACCTTCAAATATAAACGGTTTAGTTACTACAGCTACAGTTAATATACCTAAGTCTTTGGCTGCTTTTGCAATAACAGGAGCTCCACCTGTTCCTGTCCCTCCACCGAAACCAGCAGTAATAAATACCATATTTGATCCTTTCAAAGTATCTTGGATTTCTTCAATAGTTTCTTCAGCGGCCCTTCTTCCAATTTCTGGATTCATCCCTGCTCCTAGTCCATTAGTAAGATTTTTTCCAATATGAATCTTTTTCTTAGCTAAAGAGTGGTGTAGATCTTGTGCATCCGTGTTTATTGCTATAAATTCAACTCCTTGCACCTTTGATTTAATCATATAGTTAGTAGCATTTTTACCTGCTCCACCTACTCCTATGATCTTTATTCTAGCGAATGATTCTATTTCAGTATTTATTTTTGGCATATTTTTACTTTTTATCTATTAATTTATGTTAAAATTCTTATTTTTGTATTATATAGTAAAAGGAAATACAAAGCTATACTTTCAAAAATTACACAAAAAACTGTGTAATCCACTTTTTAACTTGGTTGAGAAGTGTTTTTATAAAATTTTTTCTTTCAACATCTTGATTAATTGTTAGTCCCATTAAACATAAACCATAAGAAACAGCCCATGTTGAATCTTGGACAATATTGTTTGAACCGCTTACAAAATTTATATTAGCTATGCGAGAAGGAATATTAAGAGATACTTCAGCTAAGTCTTTTATTGTCGTAATTCCAGAACCTCCACCTGAAATAATAATTCCTGCTGGTAATAAAGCATTACGATTTATTTTTTTAAGATGAGCCTCAATTAATTTAAAAATAACATCAAGTTGAGATTCAACAATTTCTTCTAGTTTTTTACGAGGGTAAATAGTAGATGTTACAATTCCGTGTTTTATTTTTTCAGCTTCATTTAGAGGTATTTTTAATTCTAAAGCAATATTGTTTGTTATATCAGTAGAACCAGTAGGGAATACTTCCAATGAAATAGGTATATTATTTTCAAAAACTATAATAGATACTGTTTCTGCTCCTAAGTTTGCTAAAACACAACCTGCAATTTTTTGAGTTTTAGTTAAAGTAACAAAAGATCCTGCAATTGGAGATGCGTGAATATCTTCAATTTCAATATCAAGATCTTCAATAGATTGAATTAAATCGTATAGGTGTTGTTCCAAGCAAGTTACATAAAGAGCTTGTAGCTCTAATTTGTTTCCTTTCATTCCAACAGGATCTCCAAACACTCTCTTATTATCTATTTTATATTCTATCGGGATAGTGCTGATAATCTTCTTATTTAAAAGCAGAGGATTCTTTTCATTTTCAGTTGAAATATTATCTAAGTCTATTTGAGTAATTTCATTATCAACTCTGGTAATTATTGTTTTATTTTTAATATGTATTCCTTCAAGGCTTATCCCTCCTATAGATATAAAAGCTTTTTTAACTTTTATTCCTGCTTGTTCCTCGGCTTCTTTAATTGCTTGGAAAATACTGCTAGTTACTTCATTTTTATTTATAATATATCCATGTCTTAAACCATTGGATTTAAATAATCCTTTTCCTATTATTTTGGGAATTCTTTTCCCATCGGATTGTTTTACCAATTCAGTAATAATTACCTTTATTTGGTAAGTTCCTACGTCTATTCCAACTGAAATCTTTTTTAACACAGTATTATTAAGTTACAAAATTAATGATTTATAAAGTGAAAAAGGGAAAATTTGTTTTTCTCTTAAAATGAATAAGTAATATTTTTTAATTTTTAATAAATTAAATCTTAAAAAACTTTCTAATTTTTTCTTCTTCCTTATCCATTTTACTACTATGTTGGTAACCTTTCAAATGCATTAAACCGTGGATAAGTAGAAGGCCTATAAAATTGGTATAATTCTTCTCAAATTTGTGAGCTTGTTTTTTTGCTAGATTTAAATTAATAAAAATTTCCCCTTCAGTTTTAGAGAGATTAAAAGTTAAAATATTTGTTGCCTTATTAATTTTGCGATATTGATTGTTTAGTTTTTTAGATAATTGGTCGCCAATAAAAACTAAAGATAATTCATAGTTTTTACCCAGCACTTTTTCTTTAATTTTTTGAAAAGGAAGGGAAGGATTATTTTTTCGTGTTGTATTTTTAATATCAAACATATTAATAGTATAAAATAAAAAACGAAAAGAAAAAAGGGCGACTGCTTTGCAGTCGCCCTTTTGTATTTATCGTAATCGGTTTTCTGGCAATTTACCTAATTTTATCAATTTCTTAATTTCTTCTCTTTTAGAGATTCCTTGAAGTGCCTCTTTTTTCTTAATGAACTTAGACACTTTTCTATTGTTATAACGAATAGAACGAACTCGTGGAAGAATTCCTGAGTTACGAACCTTTTTAGTAAAACGACGAATCATGTTTGCGTCATTTTCATTGTTATTCTTTTTAGTAACTTCTATATTTATCATAGTTTATATAAATTATCATTTTTTTCGATTAAAAGCAAGGGAATTATAGCGGGTTTACTCAGATTAATACTATTTCTCTTATAAAAAATGGCGTTAATCTGAGATTTATTTAAGTTGTTTGATGTAATTTAAGGCCATGGTTAATTTAACGGTTTTTTGAGATGCTTCTTTTAAATCTTTAATAATAAGCGTGCCATCATCAGCTTCTTTTTGCCCTAAAATTAGAATATAACGGACTTTCATTTCTCTAGCCTTGTCAATTTGTTCTCCAAATTTATCAATATGTAAATCCTGGTTGATTTTTAAATTAGCTCGGCGTAACATTTCTATAATAGGTAAACTTTTTTGTTTTGCGCTTGGTCCAAATTGAATGAAATAAAAATCAGATTTATTTGATAAAGATTTTTCTATAATTAAACTTTTTTTAGATGGAAATTCTAAAGATACTCCAACTGCTGGTAAATTTCTTTTGCGAAGAATATTTCTGGCTAATTCATCGTATCTTCCTCCTCGCCCTAATATAATTTCTTTTTTAGGAGAAGGTGCTTTGTGTTTTATTTCAAAAATTATATTTGAAAAACAATTATCTGATTCCATTAATAAGTCATCAATATTATATATTATATTTAATGATTCTAAGTATTCTAGTGTCTTTTTCAAATGTTGTTGACTGTCATTAGATAAAAAATATATAGGACGAGGTGCATCTTTTTTTAATTCTTGACATTCCTTATGATTACATGAGAGTAAGTTAAAAATATTTTTTTTGTTAAAATTTCTACACTTAGGGTGTAAATCATCAATTCTAGATTTATAAAAATCAAATAAACTTTTTCTAAAATTGGCTAAAGAATGTTTATCACCTAAACTATTTATATTTACAAAAGGGTTTTTATAACCTTCTTCTTTAAGCGAAGTTATGGCTGTATGGATAATTGTCGCTTCAGCAATACTGTCAGAAACACCAAGTATGTCAAAATTAAAATTTTTAGTAGAACTCTTACCTCTATTTTTTTTATTAGTTAAAATAGCTTGATTGTTATAAAGCATTGAAATGTTATGACCTTTTTTAGGATAGTTGTTTTTATGTTTTTCTAAAATATTTTTTTTCTGAGAGGAATCAAGAAAAATATCTCCAAGTTTAAAAAAGGAGGGAACATCTGTTTTTTTAAAACCATAATATTTTGCAATCTCGTCTGTTCGTTCAACTTTGTTTATTGTTTTAGACATTTTATCATAGAGTTAAAGTTTATAATCAAGTTTTTGTTTTCTAAAAATCTTCAGGATATTCAGGAAATAATTCAATTTCATTAAAAGGGAATAGTCTAAGGAAAGATCTTCCAACAATAAGGTCTTCTTGGAGGACTCCCCACAGTCGAGAGTCTGAACTAGCAGGACGATTATCTCCCATTACAAAGTATTCTCCTTCGCCTAAACTCGTACTCATGTTGTTACTAGAGAAATTTTTAATATAAGGTTCTTCTATTAAAAAACCATTAGGGTTTTCTTCATTTTTGATTGTAATAGTTTTTTCATTAAGAATTACTGTTTCATTTGGTAGTCCAATTATTCTTTTAATAAAGAATTTTTTAGGATCTTTGGGATAACGAAAAACAATAACCTCTCCTCTTTGAGGTTTTTCAAAATTGTATGAAAGTTGGTCTACAATTAGGTAATGTCCTGTTTCAAAATTAGGACTCATTGAAGCTCCACTAACTAAAAAAGGTTGAGCTACGAAGATTCTAAACGGCAAGACTAAAAGAATTGCAATTAAGGAGAATTTAAGAGTTTCTATAATAAAATTTTCTTTATTTTCACTCATCTTGGGGATATTTTACTCTCATTAAAACCTAAAGTCAAAAAAATGGCTTATTTCACATAGAATATAAAAAATAGGCAAGGAAATTTACTCAGAAATTTCTTCTTCAGCGTCACACCACCATAAACAAATTTTCTTTTTGGGTTTTATCATCTCCTCTAAGTTTGTTTTAAGGTTAGAACTAATACCAAAAAAGTTTGATAAAAAATTAGAAGATATTTTTTTTGCTTCAGGCATCATTAAATACATTTCATCAGTAAAAAACCAAAAACATAAATTAATATTTTCTGGAGTGTATTCTTTTAGTGAATTATAAGCTCTAAGATTAGCTCCATATAACATAAAATAATTAACTCCATTGTTTGCTTCTTCAAAAATAGCAGGTTCTTTCCATCCGATAACTTGGGAAAAAGTATCTTTTGTAATATAAGATATCAGTCCGGTATCAATTTCAACATTTTCTTTCCAATTACAAATAGGGGAATTTTCAATCAAACATAACTCTTCATTTTCTAACCAATTTATATAACCAGTATCATATTTTTCATTTATATAAAGTAAAACTTCATTTGAGATAGAGCTTATTATTGTAGATTTTAAAATATCTCGTTTTTCTAAATCTTTAATAAGAAAATCAGCTATCTCCTCATCATCTTGAGGATTTCCTTGTGACTTTATTTCAATATTAAGTGGTTTTACCCCAGCAATTAAATTCATTACTTCTTGATAAGTTGGTATGTGGTAGTCACTAACTTCTAATATTTCTTTATAGCTAAGTTCTGTTATTTTTTCATTTTTGTCTTGAAGTCTTGTTAATGATTTATCATGATAAACTACTAAGACTTTATCTTTTGTATATTGTATATCAAATTCAATAAATTTATATTTTTCTTTTGCAATAGCACTCTCAAAAGCTTCAATAGTATTCTCTACAAATTCAACAGAGTCTCCTCTATGAGCTCCTAAAATATAATTATCTTCAATAATTTCAATTGTAGGAATTTTAAATAATATAAAAGCTATAAACAAAGCAACCAAAACTATTATTAGGAGAGCTGAGATTAAAAATATTTTTCTGATTTTCTTTAGCATAAATTTACATAGAATTTTAACAGAAAATCAATTTGTAAGATAGTCTGTGATATTTAATAGTAGTAGTCCAACTACTACTATTTTTTTACTTTCAACTTTTAACTTTTTACTTTATACTTATTACATGTATTTAATTGTAGGTTTAGGAAATCCAGGAGAAGAATATGAAAAGACTCGTCATAATATAGGGCGGATTATTTTGGATTATTATGCAAAGAAAAATAAATTTGAAGAATGGTTGGTTGATGGAAAATTAAAAGCAATTACTGCTGATGGAGTACTTGATGGAAATAAAGTGAAACTGATTGAACCTGAAACTTTTATGAATAAATCAGGTTTGAGTGTAAAATCTTTAATTACTAGCAAGAAGAAAGCAGAAACATTAGTTGTGGTGTATGATGACTTAGACCTAGCTTTAGGTGAATTTAAAATTTCATGGAGTAAAGGAACAGGAGGGCATAAGGGACTAGAATCAATTGTTAAGACGATTAAAACTAAAGAATTTATAAGGTTACGAATAGGAATTACTCCAGTTACTCCGACAGGTAAATTAAAAAAAGTAAGAGGGGACCAAAAAGTTTTAGATTTTCTTATGAAAGATTTTAATAAAAAAGATTTAGAGATTTTGAAAAAAGCTCAACCTAAAATAGCTAAAGCTCTAGATTCTATTATTACAGAAGGACGAGTGAAAGCGATGAATGAATATAATTAAAAATTTTTAAATTTAATTAATAAAAAAGAGCGACGGGCTAAAGCCCGTCGCTCTTTTTCATTTTACTTTACGAAATAAATGACAAAATCATTTTTTGAGCTTCTGGTTCAAAAATACTAATCTTGAAATTGTAACTTTTTCCTAGTTCTAAAGCTTCTCTTAACTTAGTTTCGTTTTCAAATTCTGACATGTGTACTAATCCAGCTACACCTTCTTCAATACTGGCCAAAGCTCCATGCTTATTGAATTTAATAATAACTCCGCTAACGTCATCTCCTTTTTTATATGTTCCTTTAGCTTTTTCCCAAGGATTTTTAGTAAGCGCTTTAATTGAAAGTGAGATTTTTCCTTTATCAATTTCAATAATTTTTACTTGAATCTTATCGTTAGGCTTGAACATTGTTTTTGGATCCTTCACTAATGACCAAGAGATTTCAGAAATATGTACAAGCCCTTCCAAGTCATCTTCTATTTTTACAAAGATTCCAAAATCAACAGCACTTGTCACTTCTCCTTCTAGCACATCACCCACAGCATATTTTTGAACAGCTTCTGTCTTTTCAGCTTGAGTAATATTCTTTTCTGAGAAAATTAGTTTTCCTTCTTTTGGAATTGCTCCAATAATTGCTACTGGAAGACTTTGTCCTACTAATTTCTTTAATTCTTCTAGGATTCTATCTTTATTTCCATCTGTTACTTGAGGGTAATGTTCACTTTTTAATTGTGAAGCAGGAAGAAATCCTTGAATTCCTTGCCATTCTATTATTAGACCACCTTTGTTTGCTTCTTTAATAGGTAATTCTAAAATTGTTTTAGAATTCATCATCTCTTCAGCTTCTCCCCAAACAATAGCTTGACGAGCTTCTTTTAAGGACAATTCTATATATCCACCATCTCCTTCAAGATCAACTATTTTAGCAATAATCTTGTCTCCAATATTGATGTTTTTTAGAACATCTTTTACTGTGATATATTCTTTACCAAAAATAACCCCTGTTCCAAACGGAGGTAAGTTAATAAAAACTGCATTTTTTTCTAAAGAAATAACAGACCCTTCAATCATTGATCCCATTTTAGGAAGAAGTTGTGTTTTTTCTAAGAAACTAGACATCAAAGATTCTTCAGAATCTTTTTCTTCTATATTTGTATCTGTAGTTACCATAATTTAAAATATACAATGAAATATTTTTTATAAATCCGTAATCTGCCGAAATTCTTTATAAAAAGATTAATTTTCACTATATGATTAATAATATAGCTATTTATTTAAAATAACTTTTATTAGTATAGCTAAAATTAATTAAAAAACAAGCATATTATTTATTTTTTATGGTAAAATAATGCTAATGAAAAAAATACAAATAATTCCAGCTATTTTAGCTAAAAATTCTGAAGATTTAGAAGATAAATTAAGTTTATTAAAAGAAGCTTATCAAATTTTAGATAGTAGAGAAAAAATGATGGTGCAAATTGATATTTGTAATGATAATTTTTTTGAAAATATTGATTTTTCTGTAATTGAAAAATATGCAGATATTTTTAATTTTGAGCTTGATTTAATGAATATAAATATAGTTGAAATAACTGAACGGCTCAATGAGTTGAGCCATTCAGCTTTTGATAGAATTATTTTTCATTATGAAGATTGGCAAGAAAATTTTGAAATTGTGATACCTTTAAATGAAGAGGGCATTTCCTCAAGATTTTCTTTTGAGATTGGGTTAGCTTTAATCCCCAATACTCCTATAGAAAAACTTAATCCATATTTAGAAAATTTAGATTTTATACAATTTATGGGAATTGATAGTGTGGGGGTACAGGGAGGTTCTTTCAATCCAGCAGTGATTGAAAAAATAAAAGAATTTAGAAAGCAAAATACTGAAATGGTAATTTCAGTTGATGGGGGAGTTAATTTAGAAAATGCTCAAGATTTGATTGGTGCAGGAATAAATAGATTCGCTGCTGGTTTAGCCATTTTTGGAGAAAATAACCTGTCCCATCAGCAGACAAGCCCAGCTCAACAAGTTGCAGAAAATATTGAAAAATTAAATAGTTTATCTTAAAACCATTGCTTAATTTTTTAAAAAAGAGTATATTTTATTTCAGTCGTAGTTAGCAGAGAGTAATAATTCGACGAGGGCATGTTAAGGCAAAGTTTTGGTGAAGGATTCCTTTAGGGTTAGAGGATTACACAATGGTAGCCAAAATGGGTTTCTTAATCATTTGTGGGGTCTTTAAAAGGGTCTTGATTGGAGGGTACCTTAAACTCAAGAATTCTTAAGACTATAAACAAGGGTGTTTAGAACAGGTTTGAATTAACCTTCCCTCTCTCTGCTACCTCCTCCTACTTTTTGTTTTTGTAGGAGGTTTTTATTTTCTCTAATTCACTTGGCGCTCCGAGCACCAAGGATTTAAAATGGGATAGATACTAAACAAAGTATAGGATATAATAAATAAATATGGATATAGAAAAATACAAAGAAAAAGCTCAAATTATAAGAGAAGAAATATTAAAAATGTTAGTTAAGGCTGGGTCAGGACATACAGCTGGTTCTTTAGGAATGGTAGATATTTTAGTTGCATTATATTTCGGAATTTTAAATCACGATCCTAAAAATCCTGATTGGAAAGACAGGGATAGAGTTATTTATTCTCATGGACACACTTGTCCAGCTTTGTATGCTGTAATGGCTGAAATTGGATATTTCCCTAAATCAGACTTAGATACTTTAAGAAAATTTGGTTCGTCTTTGCAAGGACATCCTCATAAAGAATGGTTAAAAGGATTAGAAACAAGTTCAGGTCCGCTTGGTTCAGGATTATCTCAAGTCATAGGAATGGCTTTAGCAGAAAAAATTGATAACAAAGAATCTAATAAAAATTTTTATTGTTTAATGTCAGATGGGGAATTACAAGAAGGGCAAGTTTGGGAAGCTTTGATGTTAGGGGGCTATAAAAAATTAAATAATTTAATTGCAGTTGTAGATAGAAATGAAATTCAGATTAGCGGAAGAACTGAAGATGTGCTTTCTTTAGAACCTTTGCGAGATAAATTTAAAGCTTTTAATTGGGATGTAATAGAAGTAGATGGGCATGATTTTGAACAAATTATTGGTGCTTTTGAAACTGCTAGAAAAATAACAGAAAAACCGGTTGTCATTATTGCTCACACAACCCCAGGGAAAGGTTTTAAAGAATTTGAGAATAATTATACTTGGCATGGAAAAGCTCCCACTCAAGAAATGCTTGATAAGATTTTAGAAAATAAAAAAAATGAAAAATAAACCTGCCTGCCGAAGAGGAAGGAAAGTTTTTGTTGGGATGTCGGGAGGAGTAGATTCTTCTGTAACTGCCGTTTTGTTAAAGAATCAGGGTTATGATGTTACTGGTGTTTTTATTAAAGTTTGGCAACCTGATTTTATAGAATGCCAGTGGAAAAAAGATCGTTTAGATGCAATGCGTGTTTGTGCTTCTTTAGAAATTCCATTTTTAGATTTAGATTTAGAAAAAGAATATAAACAAGGAGTTTTTGACTACATGATTGATGAATATAAAAGAGGAAGGACTCCTAATCCTGATGTAATGTGTAACAAAAAAATAAAATTTGGAGCTTTCTTAGATTTTGCCTTGAAAAATGGTGCAGATTATATTGCTACTGGCCACTATGTTCGTTTAAATAATAAATTAGAGTTGTTAGCAGGAGTTGATATTAATAAAGACCAGTCTTATTTCTTATGGACCTTAACTCAGGAACAATTAAAATATTGCTTATTTCCTATTGGTGAATTTGAAAAGCCAAAAGTAAGGGGAATGGCTGATAAATTTAATTTAATTAATGCTCAGAAAAAAGATAGCCAAGGTTTATGTTTTGTCGGAAAGGTGAATATGAAAGAATTTTTAGAGAGATTCATTCCTCAAAAAGTTGGAGATGTTTTGAATATTGATGGAGAAAAAATTGGGGAGCACGACGGGACACATTATTACACTTTGGGTCAAAGACACGGATTTAGAATTTTGAAAAAAGGAACAGATGATAAACCTTATTATGTTATTGCTAAAGATTTAGAAAAAAACACCTTGATTGTAGATAATCAAAAGTTAGATGACGGGATTGCTTCACAGGCTATGTTTGAGGTAGATGTGAATACTCATGAAGACGGGCGAGGCTTCGCCTCGCCTATCGTCTCTGCGAGAAGTGGAGCAATAGCGAAACGACGAAGCAGTCCAGAAAATAAAAATTTACTTGAAATTAAAGACATTAATTGGATTTTAGGAGAAGAACCAGATTTAAGTAAAAAATATTTAGCACGGATTAGATACCGCCAAACTTTACAAAATTGTATTTTAGAAAAAAAAGATGGAAAAATCTTTGTAAATTTTGAAAAAGAACAAAAAACCGCCTCTTCGGGACAATCTATCGTAATTTATGACAAAGACCTGTGTTTAGGAGGCGGTGTGATTAAATAGTTTAATTTTAAAAGGCAAATTAAACGGCTCAAAAAAGTGAGCCGTTTAGCAGGGCTTAAAATAAGGATTAAAAACACTAAACGGCTACGATTTTTAAATCGTAGCCGTTTAGTGTTTTTAATCCCCATTTCGTAATTTGATATTTTAAATAGATAGGATACTATTATATATAGAAGTTGTTGTTGAAAATAAAACATTTAAAACTGGGAGGGCAGACATATGGATAAAAATGTTTCGGTAGTAGCGATATGGTTGCTTTTCGTTATTGTTTTTTTACCATTAGCTCCAAAATTCTTAAAGTTGTTTATTAGGAGTAAGACACTAGTATTTTGGTGGACTTTTATTTCTCATGTTATATTTGCCTTTTCTGCTTTTTTTGTTTGTTGGATTAGTCCTATAAGAAAAATTCAACTAATCTTTTTTTTAATAGGGATTGTCTTCCTTTTTCTTTGTTCGGAGATTTTTTTAGAAAAAAAATTTTTTAAATCTAAGGAAAGATTAATTGAATAGTTTTTACCCCCTTACTTAGATACTAGGTAAGGGGGTCTTTATTATTTTCTAATTTAACACTGAATAAATTTGTGTGATATAATTAAGGAATGGAAAAAAGAAAGTATATTATAAAAGCTAATGGAGAAAGAGAATTATTTGATTCCTCTAAGTTAGAAAATTCTTTAAAGAGAGCTGGGGCAGATAAAAAAGAAATTTCTATGGTTATTTCTAAAATAGAAGTATCTTTGCAGGATGATATGAAAACTTCTGATATTTATAAAAATGCTTTTGATTTATTAAGTAGATCTAATTTAGTACATGCTTCTAAATATTCACTGAGAAAATCTGTAATGGATTTAGGTCCTCAAGGTTTTACTTTTGAAGATTTTATGGGAGCTGTTTTTAAAAAACTGGGTTATAAAATTTTATTAAGAAGAAATATAAAAGGTTTATGTGTTTCTCATGAAGTAGATATGATTGCTCAAAATGATGAAAAATTTATAATGAGTGAAATTAAATTTCATAATAAACAAGGAATTAAATCAGATTTAAAAGTGGTTCTTTATGTGAAGGAAAGATTTGATGATATAGCCAAAGGAGAATTTTATAGAAATATAGATAAGGATTTAAAAATAGAAAATTGGTTGATTACTAATACAAAGTTTACTTCAAAAGCTGTTGAATATGCAGAATGTAACCCTAGTTTAAATTTGATGAGTTGGGGTTATCCTCTTGAAAATAACTTACATCAATTAATTGAAGAAGCTAAATTATTTCCTTTAACTGTTTTGAAGTCTTTAAGTTCAAATGATAAAAAGAAGTTTTTAAGTGAAAATGTGGTATTATGCAGAGACTTATTAGAAGGAGGAGAGTTGATATTTGATCGTATGGGGATTTCAGCAGAAAAAGCACAAGGAGTTTTAATGGAAATTAATAAATTATTAATCTAGTAAGACCTAAATAACTAAAAATATGTATGATTTTGCAAAATTAAAAGAAGAACTTAAAAATATAGGAGACTGGTTTTCAAAAGAATTGCTTAATTTAAGAACAGGTACAGCAACTCCTTCAATTTTAGATGATGTAAAAGTTGAGAGTTACGGAGCAGTTACTCCTGTAAATCAAATGGCAAATATTACTGTAGAAGATGCTAAAAATTTGAAAATTAATCCTTATGATTCTTCTCAAATTCAGGATATTGAAAAATCTATTGTTCAAGCTGATTTAGGAGTGGCTGTTTCAGTTGATGGTTCAGGGGTAAGATTATCTTTTCCAGATTTAACAGGAGAGAGGAGAGAAGAATTAATTAAAAAAGCTAAGTCTCAATTAGAACAAGCAAAAATTAATGCACGAAGTGAAAGGGACAAAGTGTGGAATGATATTCAATCAAAAGAAAAAGATGGTGAAATTAGTCAAGATGAAAAATTTACTTTCAAAGATCAAATGCAAGAAGTTGTTGATGACGGAATTAAACAACTAGAAGGATTATTAGAAAAGAAAGAGTCAGAGATAAGAGGATAGGAAAAGAGTCAAAAGTCTGTAAAGTCCTTAATGTCAAAAGTTAAAAAATTTGCAAAGCAAATTTTTAAAAAAAACTTTTGACTTTTGACATTATAGACATTAGACTAATATATTATGTCAATTTTAATTTTTATTATAGTTTTAGCTATTCTAATATTTGTTCACGAATTAGGACACTTTATTTTTGCTAAAAAAACAGGAATGTTAGTAGAAGAATTCGCTATTGGTTTCCCACCAAGGATTTTTAGTAAACAAAAAGGGGAGACACAGTATTCAATTGGAATTATACCCTTAGGAGGTTATTGTAAGATTTTAGGGGAAGACTATGATGAAGACGAAGCCGAGTCTAGTAAAAAAGATCTAAATTACAAAAGAAGATTTACTAATCAGCCTAAAATAAACCAAGCTTTGGTTTTGGTGGCTGGTGTGACTTTCAATTTTTTATTGGCTTGGTTGTTATTTTCAGTGGCTTTTATGTCAGGAATGCCTGTGTCAGCTAGTCAATTTGAAAATAAGGTTGTGCAAGATGCTAGTTTGGTTTTATTGGATGTTTTGCCTGATTCTCCTGCTGAAAAAGCTGGACTTAAAGTAGGGGATATAATTTTATCTTTAATCTCCGGAGAAGAAGGTGTTCAGGATATTTCAAATATAGAAATTCCTACTGGGTTTATTGTTTCAACTGGTGAGAATGAAATAGAAATTTTATATAAAAGAGGAGAAGAAATTCTTTTAACTAAATTAACTCCACAAAAAGATTTAGTGAAAGAAGGTTCTGTGGCTATTGGGGTTTCCTTTGATGTAATAGGGACTATTGAATTAGGTTTTGTTGAAGCTTTTTGGGAAGGTTTGAAAATGACAGGTTCATTAATCAAGCTTATTACTATTAGTCTGTCTTTATTTATTTGGGGTATTTTTACAGGAACTAGTTCTCTAGCTCAAATATCTGGTCCAGTAGGGATTGTATCTATGGTAGGAAGTGCTTTTGATTTTGGGTTTGTTTATCTAATGACTTTTGTTGCTTTGATTTCAGTTAATTTAGGAGTAATTAATCTTATTCCGATACCTGCTTTAGATGGAGGAAGACTTTTATTTTTAGGGATTGAAACAATTAAGGGTTCTCCAATAAAACCAAGGGTGGTAAATACGTTAAACTTTTTAGGATTTGCCTTGTTAATGATTTTAATGTTGATTGTAACTGTTAGTGATGTTTTTAAACTTTTTTAAAGAGTACTTGAAACTTGGTATTTATTCCTATATAATCCGATTATTATAGAATATTTAATAATTAATTAAACCTAAATCATTAAAGGTGATAAGGTAAGAAAAATATGAAAACTAGAATTTCAGCTGGAATAATTTTAATTTTAACCGTTTTTATGGTTTTGTTTGTTTTTAAAACAGAAGATACTAAATTCCCATATAAATTTGGTTTAGATATTGCTGGGGGGACACATTTAATTTATGAGGCTGATGTTACTGGATTAGATGAAGTTGAAATAAAAGATTCAATGGATTCTTTGCGAGATGTAATTGAAAGAAGAACTAACCTTTTTGGGGTGTCTGAACCTTTGGTGCAGACTGAAAAATCTAAATTGGAAGATGGAGGAAAATCACAAAGACTTATTGTGGAACTTCCAGGAGTTACAGATATAAATGTTGCTGTTGAAATGATAGGTCAAACTCCATTATTAGAATTCAAATTAGTTAGAGAAGATCCTTTTACTTCAGAAAGTGAAAATGTAGAAGGTCAAGTTTATTTTGAAGATACTGGAATTACAGGAAGAATGATTGATAAAGCTCAATTACAATTTAATTCAACATCAGGAGAACCAATTGTTTTGTTATCTTTTAATAAAGAAGGAAAAGATTTATTTTCTAAAATAACTGGAGAGAATATAGGAGAGACTTTGGCTATCTTTTTAGATGGGTCTCCTATTTCAAGTCCTGTAATTAGAGATGAAATTAAAGATGGAAAAGCTCAAATCAGTGGAGGTTTTACTCCTCAAGAAGCTAAATTATTAGTACGTGATCTTAATTATGGTGCATTGCCTGTTCCTATAGAATTAATTTCTACTCAAACAATTGGTGCTTCAATAGGAGAGGACACTTTAAATAAAGGAATGACAGCAGGTATTTACGGACTTATTGTTGTAATGATTTTCTTGATTTTTTGGTATAGACTTCCTGGACTTTTGGCTGCAATTTCTTTAATTATTTATATTACGATTTTGTTATCTATATTTAAATTAATTCCAATTACTTTGACTTCCGCAGGAATAGCAGGATTTATTTTATCAATTGGAATGGCGGTTGATGCCAACGTCTTAATCTTTGAAAGGATAAAAGAAGAATTGACAGATGGACGAGATATTTCATCAGCTATCAAAGAAGGTTTTGCTAGAGCATGGTTAAGTATTAGAGACTCAAATATTTCAAGTATTTTAACTGCTATTATTTTATTTTGGTTTGGAACTTCTTTAGTAGAAGGTTTTGCTTTGACTTTTGGTTTAGGTGTATTGGTGAGTATGTTTACAGCAATTTCAATTACTCGGACATTCTTGTTATCTGTTAGCACTAAGGAGGATTCAGACTTAAAAAAGTTTTTATTTAATTCAGGATTGAAAAAATAATAAAAAAATAGGATAAAAAAGAGCGACAGGCTAAAACCTGTCGTTCTTTTTAATTTTTTGATTATTATCAAATAATAAGGTAATATTATAGCTATACTTGTCCCGTTAGAGATTTTACGGGAATGAAGAATTAACAATTTAATTTTTAAGATTATTTATTTTTTGTAAATTATAAGGGACTTGTCCCGTTAGAGATAATTTACTAGAGGTAAATTATCTCTAACGGGATGAAACAATCTAAATTATTTACTAAAACTAGAAAAGAAGCTCCAAAAGACGAAGTATCTAAAAATGCTCAACTTTTAATTAGAGGGGGATTTGTTAATAAAGAAATTGCTGGAGTCTATTCTTTTTTACCTTTAGGTTTAAAAGTTTTGGAAAAAATAAATAATGTTATTAGAAAAGAAATGAATGCTATTGGAGGGCAAGAATTATTTATGACGGTTTTACAAGACCAAGAAGTTTGGAAACAGACAAATAGGTGGAGTGATGAAGTCGTTGATAATTGGTTTAAGACTAACTTAAAAAATGGAACAGAATTAGGAATGGGATTTACACACGAAGAGCCTATTACAAAAATGATGAAAAATCATATTTCTTCATTTAAAGATTTACCAATTTCTGTTTATCAAATTCAGACTAAATTTAGGAATGAAGCCAGAGCTAAGAGTGGGATTATGCGAGGAAGAGAATTTTTTATGAAAGATTTATATTCCTTTTCCAAGAACATAGATGAACATAATGAATTTTATGAAAAATCAAAGATAGCTTATAAAAATATTTTTAATACTGTAGGGATAGGAGACATGACTTATATGACTTTTGCCTCCGGAGGAACTTTTAGCAAATATTCTCATGAATTTCAAACACTTTCTTCGGCTGGTGAAGATACTATTTATGTTTGTGATAAGTGTTCAGTTGCTATTAATGATGAAATTATTGAAGAACAAAAATCTTGTCCGGAATGTGGCAATACAGAATTGAGAAAAGAAAAAGCAATAGAAGCAGGAAACATTTTTTCTTTAGGTACAAAATTTTCTGAAGCTTTTGACTTAACTTATAAAAATGAAAAAGGGGAAGAAACTTTGGTTATAATGGGTTCTTATGGTATTGGGCCAGGGCGTTTGATGGGAATCATAGTTGAAACTCTATCAGACGAAAAAGGTATAGTTTGGCCTGAAATAATTGCTCCGTTTAAAGTGCATTTGTTGAATTTAGGACAAGACGAAAAAGCAGAAGAGTTTTATGAACAATTAAATAAAAAAGGAGTAGAAGTTCTTTTTGATGATAGAGAAGTTTCTGCAGGAGAAAAATTCGCTGACTCAGATTTATTAGGAATTCCTTATAGAGTTATAATTAGTGAAAAAAGTTTAGCTGAAGGAGGGGTAGAAGTTAAAAAAAGAAACGAAACAGATTCAGAAATAATTTCAATTGACGATTTTTTAAATAAATTAAAGTAATGGAAAAAATAAAATTTTTTGAAAAAATTAAAAGAAAGTTTAAAAATTTATTCTCTAATAATATTGGAATAGATTTAGGGACAGTTAATACCTTAGTATATGTTGAAGATAGAGGAATTGTTTTGAATGAGCCTTCTGTAGTTGCTTTAAACACAAAAACAGGAAGAGTGGTTGCTGTTGGTAAACAAGCTCAAAAAATGATTGGAAGAACCCCTGCTCATATCGCTGCTATAAAACCTTTAGTTGATGGGGTAATTTCTGATTTTGAAATAGCAGAAGAAATGATTGTATATTTATTATCTAAAGCTCAAGGAAATTCTAAAAAAATTATTGGGCCTAGAGTTGTTGTTGGGGTTCCATCTGGGATTACTAATGTGGAGACTAGAGCTGTAAGAGATGCAATTAAGAATGCAGGAGCTAGAGAAGTTCATATTATAGAAGAACCGATGGCTGTAGCTGTTGGAAGTCGTCTGCCTATTAGAGATGCTGTTGGTTCAGTAGTTATTGATCTTGGAGGGGGAACAACAGATATTGCTGTGATGTCTTTAGGAGGAGTTGTAAATTCTAGAAACATTAGAATTGCTGGAGATAAATTTAACGAAGATATTATTTTATATATGCGTAGTAAATTTAAAATTTTGATAGGAGAAAAAACAGCTGAAAGATTAAAGAAAGATATTTGTTCAGCTATTCCTTTAGACCAGCCTTTAGAAACTACAATGAGAGGTAGAGATTTAATTTCTGGATTACCTAAGGAAATTAAAGTTAATGATATCCATATAAGAAAAGCTATTTCGCAATCATTGGTGTTATTATTAGATAATATAAAACAGGTATTAGAAACAACTCCTCCTGAAATAGTGGCTGATATTTTAAATAGGGGCGTTTACCTTTCTGGAGGTGGCGCTTTGATTAGAAATTTGGATAAGTTATTAGCCGATGTAATTAAAGTTCCAGTGTATGTTGTGGACGATCCCTTAACTTCAGTAGCGAGAGGAACAGGTTTTATTTTAGATGATATGGAAAATTATAAAGAAATTTTAATTCAAGATGAAGATGGTATACCCCTTAAAGAATTATAAAAAAAAAGGTTTCAAAAAGGGAATACTTTTTTTTGTTTTAATAATCCTGTTATTTGTTTATAGTCAATTTTCTTTTGTAAATAAACCTTTTAGTTTCATAGTGAATCCTTTGGGTACTTTAAAAAACAATTCTGTTGAATTTGTTGGAGATTTTTTCTCTTTTTTAAGTTTTAAAAATACTCTAGTTCAGGAAAATAAATTGCTTAAAGGAGAAATAGATAAAAATAAATTGATTTTAATTAATGCGAAAATGTTAAGGGAAGAAAATTTAGTTCTTAAAGAAATTTTAGGTAGAGTAGAACCTGATTCAAAAATAATTTTAGCTAATGTCATTTTAAAACCAGGTTTATCTGTTTATAATTCTCTAATTTTGGATATAGGGGCAGATTATGAAATAGAAAAAGGAGATAAAATTTTTGCAGGAGAAAATGTAATTATAGGAGAAATTGAAGAAGTTTACTCTAAAACTTCTAAAGTTAAGTTATATGCTTTTCCAAAAGATCAGCTAGATGTTGTTATTGGTTTTGATAAAATACCAGCAATAGCTTTGGGAAAAGGGGATGGTACTTTTGAAATAAAATTACCTCAAGATACTGATATTAGTATTGGAGATATAGTTACTTTGCCTGAAGAAGAATTAAAAGTTCTGGCTTTTGTTGAAGATATAGTTATTAATCCAGAGGATCCTTTTGAGACAATATTGGCCAAAAGTCCTATTAACTTTTTTAAATTAAGATGGGTTCAAATTATACAAGAATAATAATTTCTTTAGGGCTGCTTGTTGGAATTTTTATTATTCCATGGTATTTTTTGGCAATTTTGTTTTTCTTAACTTTTATTAAAATATCTAATTTTTACGAAGGATTGGTTTTAGCTCTTTTTTATGATATTTTTTATGTTGTTGATAGAACTTTATTTGGAGGACTTCCTATTTTTTTTATTGTAGCCGGATTAATTTTTATTGGGTGTAAATTAATAAAGAAAGAGTTAAGAGTATAGATAATTAAAGTGTATGAATTTTAGGAATTTAATTAGAAGATTTTTTAAAAGAAGAAGGCCTCATCTTGATATTAGCCCTGATGATATTTTTTTAGATTCCAGTAATTTACCAGATTTTGATAAGTCTCAATTTGAGGGTCAAATAGAAAAAACAATTTCAAGAAAAACTATTTTTTTAGTAGGTTATTTTTTCTTATTTATTTTATCTTTATTTGCTTTTAAAATTTGGACTTTGCAATTAAAACAAGGTGATTTCTTTTTAACAAAGGGTAATAATAATCGTTTAGAGCACTCTATTATTTTTGCAGAAAGGGGAATTATTTATGACAGAAACGGAAAAGAATTAGTATGGAATTCATTTAGGAAAGAAGAAGATCAAGATTTCTTTAAAAGAGAATATTTAGAATATGATGGTTTGTCACATATACTTGGTTACGTTGGGTACCCTTTAAAAGATTCTGCTGGAAATTATTTTCAAACTGATTATGTTGGTAAGAGTGGAATAGAAGAATTTTTTAATGAAAAAATGAGTGGAGAGAATGGATTAGCTATAGTAGAAAAAGATGCTTTGTTTAATCTAATTTCAGAATCTTCTATTAAAAATCCTAAATGTGGAGAAAGTGTCACTTTATCTATTGATGCTGAAATTCAAAATCAGCTATATTCTTTTATGGAGAATCTTGCAGAAGATGTTGGCTTTCATGGAGGTTCAGCTGTGATTATGGATATTCATAAAGGGGAAATACTATCTATGGTTTCTTATCCTGAATATAATCTAAAAATAATGTCTGAAGGAAAGGATAGTAATGCCATTGCTAAGTTTAATTTAAATGAAAATAAACCATTTTTAAACAGATCTACTATGGGGTTATATACACCAGGATCTATCGTTAAACCATTTTTAGCGATTGCAGCTTTGAATGAAGATTTAATTAGTCCTTACCAAAAGATTTATAGTTCAGGTTCTATTTCTATTCAAAATCCGTATTTTGAAGATTTACAAACAGTTTTCAAAGACTGGAAAGCACATGGTTGGACTGATATGAAAGAAGCTATTGCTGTTTCGTCAGATGTTTATTTCTATTCTATTGGAGGAGGTTATAAAGATCAGCTTGGTTTAGGGATTACAAAAATAAATGAATATATTAAATTATTTGGCTTTAGTGAAGAAACAGGAGTTGAAGGTTTTATTGAAGAACGAGGAGTTATTCCTAATCCTGAGTGGAAGGCTAAAGTTTTTGATGGGGAAGATTGGACTATCGGAAATACTTATCACACAGCTATTGGTCAGTATGGTTTCCAAATTACTCCTTTACAGGCAGTTAGGGCTGTTTCTGCTATTGCTAATGATGGAAAATTATTAAGACCCACAATCCTTAAAAAGGAAAATAAAAGTGTAGATTATAAAAAATTAGATATTCCTGAAGAATATTTTGAAATTATTCAAGATGGTATGAGATTAGCTGTAACTGATGGAACAGCTAAGGGTTTGAATGTATCTTTTGTTGATATTTCTGCTAAAACAGGAACGGCTGAAAGGGGAGTGAAAAAAGACAGGGTTAACTCTTGGATTTTAGGCTATTACCCATCTTATGAACCAAGGTATGCTTTTGTAGTAATTATGGAAGAGGGTCCTGTAGAAAATACTATTGGAGGTTTGTATGTTATGCGACAATTATTAGAGTGGATGAATGTGAATAGCCCTGAGTATTTGGAATAAGTTAAAAGCCCTAATCCTTGGCTCTATTGAGCCGAGAATTAGGGTTTTAAAATAATGTTATTTTATCTGTTGACAGACTAACATTAACGGGTTATTATGTCAGCAGCTTGTTTCTTTTCAGTTTGCGTATTGTACCTTACCTTACCGTTTTTTTTGGAGGTTTATTATGTCGTATTTGTATGATGATATTGAGTCTGGTCTATTGAGATTTCGGGAAAAAGTTTTCCCTCAAAAGTTGGTAGAAGTCGCTTTAGAGTGGACCACTGAAGCAAAAGGGACATGGGTTGATTTACATGTTCGTAAATGTTCAAAAGGTCAATTTGGAATTGGTTTTAAATACATTAAGCCCAAAGAAGAAAGTTCCGAAGAGTTTGTTGAAAGGATTACTGATTCTCTCAAAAGGCAATTCGGGAATGATTTCATTGGGCATGACATCAGTCATGAGACTTGGATGATTAAACAGAGGGACTACAAGGTTCCTCATTGATTAATTTTTAGTTATTTTATCTTTTAACTTAAAATTAGAAACAAGCTTACCCCTTAACAATTTTTGTAAATTGTTAAGGGGTTTTTATATTATTTTAAAACAAAAAAATAAAAGGGCGAAGTAAACCTGTCTACCTTAGGAGGAGCCTTGCCCTTTTCTTTCTCCATTTTATTTGGAAGCCCTTATTTGGAAGCCCGGCTTCCAAATAAATAGCAATATTAAAAAACAATAATCTAACTATTGTAAAAATATTTTTATTGCCTTCTCTTATACAACAATTCAATTTCTTCTATATTTAAAGCTCTATTATAAACTCTAACATCAGCAAGGTCTCCAGTAAAAAAATATCCTGATGAAGTTCCTCCAAACCTACCAATAGCACTACCATTATTATTTGTTTCAATTGTATAAGGATAAGCTCCTGACTTAATTAAATTATTATCAACATAAAGTTTTTTAGTGGAACCATCAAAAGTTGCAACAATATGATGCCATTGTCCGTTAATAATTCCTGCATTTGCTTTTGTTTCAGAAAAAGTATCTATAGAACCACCCACTGGTTTAGTTCTAAAAACAATATCTGTTCCGTGACTAAATAATGAATATTGAGTATTTACATTTCCTTTTTCAAAAATAAAACTATTAGAATCATCACTGAAATTAGCCCATGCTGAAATAGTTATTGTATTACTATTAAATTCTGATGCATCAGGAATAGTAATATAATCATTAGTTCCATCAAAACTCAAAGCTCCGTCAGACTCTCCATCTTTTCCTGTTGTTGATGTTGGTCCTGTTATTGTTCCGTCGTTTGAATATGGAGTTTTGTCTCCTGCGATTGAGACTGGAGGGTCTAGGTGGTATTCGTTTACATCATCTCCTGTAGTTCCAGTAATAAACATTTTAGAACCATCTGTATTGAAAACGATTTCTCTAACAGATGCTTCTTGCCCAGCTATGGAAAAAACAGAATCATAAGAACAAGTAGATATATCAAAAGCTGAACAGTGATATTCATCAACTTCATCTCCCGACTCTCCTGTAACAAACATTTTTGTTCCATCTATGCTGAAAGCAATTCCACGAACTGCTGTATCTTGAGAAGATATGGAAAAATTAGAATCATAAGAACAGGTAGATACATCAAAGCCTGTTGAACAATGATATTCATTAACATCATTTCCTATAACTCCAGTAACAAACATTTTTGTCCCCTCTATGTTAAAAGCTAATCCTATAGGATTTGTATCTTGAGAGCCAACATAAAAAACAGAATCATAGGAACAAGTACTAACATCAAATCCTGTTGAACAATGATATTCATTTACATCATTTCCAGAATCTCCAGTAACAAACATCTTTGTTCCATCTGTATTGAAAGCTAATCCATGCGGTACAGTTTCTTGACTATATACAGAAAAATTAGAATCATAGGAACAAGAACTAACATCAAAGCCTGCTGAGCAATGATACTCATTAACATCATCTCCTGAAGTTCCCATAACAAACATTTTTGTTCCGTCTGTGTTGAAAGCTAATCCATGCGGACTCGTTTCTTGAGCAGAAACAGAAAAAACAGAATCATAAACAGCTGTAGAAACATCAAAACCTCCTTGTTTTGTTTTTTCACTCTCTGTATCTAAAGGCCAAGAACCTACTAGTCCTTTTTGTAGAGATCCTGGAGATA
>JAGLLX010000004.1 GCA_023140255.1 Minisyncoccota bacterium
CACCATCCATTTGAGCAGCACCTGTGATCATATTTTTAATATAATCAGCATGGCCAGGAGCATCTACATGAGCATAGTGCCTTGCTTCTGTTTCATATTCTCCATGTGACAAAGCAATAGTAATTCCTCTTTCTTTTTCTTCAGGAGCGTTATCAATATCGTCTATTTTTTGCATTTTTACAGTTTGACCTGATAGGTTCAAAGCATGCAAAATAGCAGCAGTAAGAGTAGTCTTACCATGGTCTACGTGACCGATTGTTCCCACATTTACATGGGGTTTGTCTCTTTTAAATTCTTCAGCCATAATTTTATTTAGCTTATTGGTGTGTTAGGTAAACTTTTCACACTCTAATTATTAATAATTTTAATAGCAATAACAATATTGCGTACTTAAATGTATAAGTTACTTTCATATACTATCAGATTCTAGTTAATAGTCAAATAAAAAATGAGTGTTTTTACCTTTTTAACTTATAATCCTTTAGATTTTTTAAAACAATCTATACAAGTTAAATTATTAGTTGATTTTGGTTCAAATGGTAATTTTTTAATGGGGGATCCACATTGACTACAACTCCAATTTCCTTCAAACATCTGTCTTTCTTCCTTATTTTGTTTTGGAACAATTTTCCCCGAAGAATAACACTCTCTACAAACTAAATTATTAGTTACTTTTGGTTCAAATGGTAATTCTGTAATTGCTTTTCCACAACCAGAACATTTCCAATCCCCTTTATACATTTGTCTTTCCATAATTATTTAGGTTATTAGGATACTAGGTAGTTAGATTATTAGTTGAAAAATTTGCAAAGCAAATTTTTCTAATTCTCTAATTTTCTAAATACCTAACTTACTAATCTATTAATTAATATAAAGAGAATTATATCATACTTGAAAATAGAAACTAAAAAAAGCAATAAGCTAAAGCTTACCGCTTTTTTATGCACTTATTTTATTTTTTCTTTTTAAATAAATATGAATTCCCCCAAATAATTAAAATCAAAAGAATTAGTCCTGTAAATATCCAACGATATTTTATTGAACCTAAAGCTCCTAAAATAGTAGCTGTTTGCATAGTTTTTTCACTATCAATATTTGCTGCACAATAATCATCCGCTATACAACGATTTTCCACCTCAGTATCACAAGATATTGGACTGCATTCTCTTTCACGAGTTTGTAGTAATTGACCTAATTCACAACCTCCCTGACCACAATCAATTTGAATATCCCCATACCATTCTCCCCATTCTCCACAATTACAAGCAGAAGCTTGCTGAATAGCATCATCAAAATTTTCAAAAGGTTCTTCAAGACTAAAATTATAAGAAGCTCCGGTTGTAATAAAAGGTAAAGACAAACCCATTCCAATTATATCAGCATCAACTAAATTAATATCAACTAAACCTAATTCATTACCATGGGCCTTTATTGTAAATAAAATCTTATTTTCTGTAGTACAGTTGGGAAAACCTATTAAAAAAGTAGCATCTGAACAAGAAGGCATTTTTTGAGCCATAAGTCCTTCTTCTAGAATAATATTTTCGCAAGATAATTTATCTAATTCTAGATTTCCTTCTACAGCACATACCTTTGATCCATTTGGGTTAATAGAAACTGCCATAACAAAAGAATCACCAATTTTTTTATTTAAAGTAACAGGCGAAACATAAAGAGAAGAAACTGAAGCAATAGTAATATTAAAAGAAAATATTCCTATAATCAATAATCCTGTTATTCCAAAAATTTTTAATTTATTTTTAATCATAATAATATTTTTAACTCCAATTTAACAACAGTAAAGAAAAATCATATTTATCTATTACCCCATCACCGTTTAAATCAACAGTCAGGCCTGAAACTGACTGTCCCCAATAAGACATTAGCAATGCTAGATCATATTTATCAACCCTCCCATCACCATTTATGTCACCTAATATACTAACTCCACCTAAAATTCCTCCACCTCCAGCAAAAATAACAGGAGCTGAATATTCTTCTCCACTATCATTTGTTCCATTTAAAGAAAATCTAAAAGAATATTCACCTGAAACCAAAGCTGAATGAGTAGTAATTTCAACTGAAGTAAAAGTTTCTCCTAAAGCTATATCAAAACCATTAAAGATTACTGATCCATTTAACCAATTTGATGAAACTAACCAGTTATTAGTTGTATTGTCAGGTAAAAATTTAACAACAATTCCTTCTCCATCAAATAATTCATCTCCTTGGTAAACAGTAACATCTAAAACCCCAGCCATTATATCACTAGTATTATTTGTCATTTTTAATTCCATATAAGATTTACTTCCAGCAGTAATATTATTAAAATCAGTAATCTTTTCTAAAAGTAATTCTTGCTGAGCCATAACTGATACAGAAAAAGAATTAGAAAGCAAAATTACTAATAAAAATAGATATGAAATTTTATATATATTATTTTTCATTTTATTTACTTAATTTTACTTTAGTATAAAAACCTCCAGCACATTTCCCTACTGTATATTTACAACCATCACAATTTCCAGTCATTTCATAATAAAAATGCTTTACATTTATTGGCTTCCATAAACAATCAATAAGTTCTGTTGTGTAATTATCCATTTTACTTACTAATGTAACATCTGTAGAGCAAACATTAGTAGCAACATCATTCATGTCAATATAACCAAATTTTAAAGTTAAATCTTGAGGGGTAGATGTTCCACTTACATGTCCCCTTATTGAAAACTCTACTTTAGGAATATAGTTAAAATCTACCCCGCCAAAATCTTCTTCAGTTATAAAAGCTCTAGTGAAATCATCTTTTATATCAAAATGAGCACAATTAGGAGATTCTTCATTAACCAAAAGAGTTTCTTCTGATTTTGTTGCTGAACCAATATAAAACTCAGGAGCAGAAACACTGGTTGTACCAACAGTGGTAACATACACACTTAAAGAAGCCAAAGAAATATTTGTTATAAATACTAAGGCTATTATATTTAATGTAATTAAAAATCTTTTTTCCATAATTTTAAGTGAGGATTTATAAAAATAAATTATAATAGTATTTTTATATAATCCGAGCGATGGAATTATATGCTTGCTTCATATAATTTAAACGCCATAATTATATATTTAATTTATATAATCTTAGCAGAAGCAAATTTACTTTATTAAAATAAACTTGCTTCTACTCCCATCAAATGACAGGAATAGGAAGTTTAAAACTAAGTTTTAAACTGGGTCTACCACTGGTTGAACTTCTGTCTTTACTTTATATTCTCCTGGAGCTGCTGCAATATCAAAAATATTTTTGATAAAGAAGTTTAGTTTACCTTCAAACATATTCAAAGGCATTCCTCCATCAGTATCGTCATAAGTAATCAAATCTGTTTCATAAAGATATGAATCATAATTTACCCAGCTAACTTCACCTCCATCATAATCGCTTGATAGAACTAACCAAATTTTAGCTCCTCTACATAGATTATAATTATCATTTTCTTCATTATCACAATAATCTGCATCTGCTGATCCGTTCCAATCATCTATATGAGGTAAATTCATAGATAATTCTTTAGTTCCTGTTACTGAGATATTTCCATCTTCATCTGCTTCAACTTCTACAATTAAAGCTCCTGGATTATCTCCTCCCCAATTTTCAAATCTATCTTGCTTATCAGCGTAATAAATTAATGAATAGTTTTCTCCTGAATCAAGTCCTTCTGCTTCTAATTCATAATTAAATTCTGCAGAAGCTAATTCATAAGTTACAGTTGCTGTTACATCATTCTCAAGAGCTTCCCATGTATCTGTATCTTTTTGCACCAAATCAACACTACTCCAATATGATGTTTCTAATCCATCTTCATTATAATCTTCATCATTACAATGACCACCTCCCACCATACATTGGTTAGTTGCAAATTGAATTGGAGCTGTAGTTACTGACTTATTCTTTAGATTATAATCTTTAGTATAAGTATTCCCTGCAATAGCTGGAGAATTTCCAATAACATAAGTTTTTGAGATTGAATCATCTCCAAATGTTACTGATTGTTGTACATCTGCTGTCCCTGTTGCTGTTACATAAACAGATAAAAGAGCAGCTGAAGCAATACCTGCTACAAAAAGTCCTAATACTGCCATTAAAACAGGACTTGCTTTAACTAAATTTTTTATTTTTTCCATAATATTTATTTATAATTTATAATATTTTTAAATACAAAAATAATCGACCGGTTTTTTGCTAATTTAAACAAAAAATCCACACAAAGACCGTTTTTAATGATCCTTGTGTGGATTTTTTGTTGTTTTTGATAAATACATTATTTTATTTATTTAGATTTTTTATACATAAAATTGTATATAAAAAACCGACTAAAAGTCGGTTTTGCCATTCACTCCCTATAATCTAAGGCAACCAATTAATGATTATAGTTCTACGTGTCTTTAATTGTAACTTTATATGTATTTCAATTTTTCTTCCCACCAGCTTAAATTAAGCTTAATAATTTCATCTTACTCCTATCAAATTAAAAGTCAAGTTTCTTATAAAAAATATAAAAGAGCGGCAAGCTTTAGTTTGCCGCTCTTTTATTTTTAAATTCTAAACTCTCTTTTCTATAATTTCTTTAGCTACATTTTGAGGGACAACAGCATAGTGATCAAACTCCATTGAAGAAGTTCCCCGTCCTTCTGTCATTGATCTCAAAGTAGTTGTATAACCAAACATTTCTGACAAAGGCACTTTAGCATTAACAACTTTCATTTCTCCTCTTTCTTCCATTCCTTCAATTTGTCCTCTTTTTGAACTTAAGTTACCAGTAATATCTCCTAAGAATTCATCTGGAATAACAATTTCCACTTTCATTACAGGTTCTAGCAAAACCGGATTCGCTTTTCTAGCTGCTTCTTGAAAAGCTTTTGAAGCTGCAATCTTAAAAGCGATTTCTGATGAATCCACATCATGGAAAGAACCATCATATAATTCAATAGAAACATCTACCATCTTATACCCAGCTACAATTCCTCTACTCATTCCTTCCTTAACTCCTTTTTCAACAGCAGGGATAAATTCCTGAGGAATAACACCTCCTTTAATACTATTGATAAATTCAAAACCTTCTTCTCGCTTAGTATTTTTAGCTACTTTCTTATCTTCTTCTAATTCTTCTAAAGGTTTAATTTTAATTTTAACATGTCCATATTGTCCCTTACCTCCTGATTGCTTTGCATATTTATGTTCAGCATCAGCTGCCATTTGAATAGTTTCTCTATAAGCTACTTGGGGTTTACCAATATCTGCTCCTACGTTAAATTCTCTTTTCATTCTATCTACAAGAACTTCTAAATGTAATTCTCCCATTCCAGAGATAATAGTTTCTGCAGTTTCTTCGTCTGAAGTAATTGTAAAAGTAGGATCTTCATCAGATAATTTTTTCAAGGCAATTCCCATTTTTTCTTGATCGGCCTTTGTTTTAGGTTCAATTCGTACAGATACCACAGGCTTCATAAATTCAATTTTTTCTAAAATAATAGGATTATTTTCATCACATAAAGTATCTGAAGTTTTAGTTTCCTTTAAACCAACAGCGGCTGCAATTTCTCCAGCAAAAACTTCTTTCACTTCTTCTCTTTCGTTAGCATGCATTCTTAAAATTCTACCTAGTCTTTCTTTTTTACCTGTTGAAGTATTATAAATATAAGAACCTGCTTCTAATTTACCAGAGTAAACTCTAAAGAAAGTTAATTGTCCTACAAAAGGGTCTGTTTGTAATTTAAAGGCCAAAGCAGAAAAGGGTTCATTATCATCAGCTTTTCTCTCAATCTCTTCTCCTGTTTTAGGATCAACTCCCTTAATAGCAGGAATATCTAATGGAGATGGAAGATAATCAACAACAGCATCAAGAACTAGCTGAACTCCTTTATTTTTCAAAGCAGAACCTGTAAATACAGGAACTATTTCATTGGCAATAACCGCCTTTCTTAATAAAGCCTTTAGATCAGTAATAGGAATTTCTTTTCCTTCTAAATAATCATTCATTAAAGTTTCGTCATTTTCTACAATCTTTTCAATCAATTCTCCATGATATTTTTCAGCGTCTGCTTTTAGATTTTCTGGTATTTCAACTTCCTTTACCTCAGATCCCATCTCTCCTTCAAATAAATAAGCTTTCATCTTTAACAAATCAACAGCCCCTTCATGTCCCCCTTCTTCTCCAATAGGAATTTGCATTCTTACTGCATTTTTAGTTAAACGATTTACAATACTTTGATATGATCTCTCAAAAGAAGCTCCTGTTCTATCCAATTTATTTATAAAACAAATTCTAGGTACACTATATTTATCAGCTTGTCTCCAAACTGTTTCTGATTGTGATTCTACTCCAGCAACACCATCAAAAACAACAACTCCTCCATCAAGTACTTTTAGTGATCTTTCTACTTCAGCAGTAAAATCTACGTGACCTGGAGTATCAATCACATTAAAACGATGTTTTAAATTTTCATTTTTAGAATCATAAGTAGGTGTCCAAAAACAAGTAGTTGCTGCGGAAGTAATAGTAATTCCTCTTTCTTGTTCTTGTTCCATCCAATCCATAGTAGCTTCACCTTCATGGACTTCACCAATTTTATGAGAGACACCAGTATAAAAAAGCACTCGTTCACTCACAGTTGTTTTTCCTGCATCAATATGTGCAATAATTCCAATATTTCTTACTTTTTCTAATGGATAATCTCGAGACATAATAATTTAGTTATTAATTTATAATTTAAAAAATTCCTTACTTACAAGGAATTTTGTGTTTCCTTTAATCTTCCATACTATACACTAAAATTATATTGTCCACAATATAAAATACTATATAAATCAAAAATCCTTGGAAGTCGAACTTCCAAGGATTTTTGTTTAATAGGTTAATTTTGGAAATGAAAAAAGCCAGAACCCCCGAAGGAATAATGACTCTTTTCATAGTACCTAAATTTTGGCAAGCCAAGATTCAAGTACTTTCTATATAATAGCAAAATAAATTTTAAAGTCAAGCTTTTTTATCAAACTGTGGATAAGTTTATTATCTTTCACTTTCTAATGCTAAATTTGCTAATTTCAAAATTCCCTCTTTAGATTTAGACACAATAATAAATCTTTTATTATGACAAAAAACAGCATCAGAAACACCTGTTACTTTTTGTAGTTCCTCATCTCGCTTACCTGCCCATTTTAAAGGTAAATCCACCCTAGCTTCAAAAGTATTTATATTTTTCTTAATCGTCTTCATATTCCAACCATTACCCCTATCTGTATCAGGCTTTATTACAAAAAGAGGTTCTGGATATTCTCCTAAAACTTCTAGAATAGCAATATCCCCATAACTTTTATCAAAAATAATTAATCTTTTATCTTCTGCTTTATTATAAATCTTTAAAATTTCCCTTTTTTGCTGTTCTTGGATAATCGTCCTTTCTATTTCTCTTAATAAAATATCTTCTGCCCAAGAAACCATTTTCAAAAAGTTCTCCATTGGTTTATCTCCGTTTTTTTGAGATAGAAAATTATAAGTAGCCACCACATCATAAAATAAATAGGGGGCTAATTCTGGGTTTTTAAGATTTAACAAATCTACCCCATTGTCCATAGCATCTACAGACTGAACAATTCTTTTATCAATTTCCTCTACTACATTTTTAGAATTATAAATCTTTCTACCAAACTCTTTCCACACTAATCCAAAAGCAGAATAAACAACCCCATTTTCTCGTTTTCCAGCTCCTCCTTTTTGATGATGATCAAACCTTAATTTTTTAGGATTATATTCTCCTCCAAAGTCTACAACATAATCACCCCTCCGAATCAAGCTTAAATCTCTAGTTCTTATAATTTCAATCTTAGGTTTTAAAAATATTTTTCTATTTTTTTGTCTTAAAAATATTTTTAAAGTAGCTACTGCAAAAATATCATCTACATGAAAAGTTCCGTTATGAGTTATTATTTTAATTTTTTTAAACATAATTATTTATTTTTTGAATTTAATCTTTTTTGAGAAATAATTAATCCTCCTAAAACTAATAAAACCATAAACAAAGTTACGAACAAAATTTTATTATCTTCAAACAAAAAGATATCATACCCATAAGCTAAAACATACGAAAAAGGAATTACTCCAAAAAAAGAAGCTATTGCATACTTCCAAAATTTAATTCTACAAAATAAACCAACAGCATAACTTAAAACATCTACAGGAGTTGCCATTCGTAAAAGAAGTAAAGCTAAAAATTCATTTTTCTCAGGAATTTTATTTCCCCATTCATCTATTTTATCTAAAGAAATATACCTAGCTAAAAAAGGTCTTCCTAAATGCCGAGCAATCCAAAAAGACATCACTGACCCTATTGTCCAACCAATAACACAATAAATCATCGTTGCAAAAGGTCCTAAAACCACACCCACAAAAGGAATTAAAGGGAAAATTGTAACAGGGGGGACAACAGTGCTTAAAATCATAAAAAAAATAAATACCAAAGCCCCTAAAAGAGGATTCTGCGAAATAAATAACCGAATAATGTCAAAAGGAATATTCCAAGCAATTATAAAAATTATCAACGATACAACAATAACCGAAATTAAATCTGGTAAATATTTTCTCATTTTTCTATATTTTGTTTATTAACTCTCCTTGGCTAAAACTTTTTATGTTGGTGACCGTCGTATCAAAAATTCTCTCAATGGCTTCTTGAGTGTTAAAGGCATTATGCGGGGTAATAATTACATTTGGATTTTCAATTAGATACTCGTTATTTAAAACCGTGTCTATATCTTCCTCTTTAGAATCTTCGTTTCTCAATAAGTCTAATTCTTTTCCCATATAAATTTCTGCTTCTAAAACATCTAAACCTGCACCGGCCACAGTCCCATCTTTTAAAGCTTCTACCAAAGCTTGGGTTTCCATTACCCCTCCTCGAGAAGTATTTATAAGAACCACTCCCTTTTTCATTTTTCCAAAACTTTCTTTATTAATTATATGTTTAGTATAAGAATTAAAAGGTAGGTGCAAAGTAATCACATCTGATCGAGCTAAGACTTCACCCATTTCTAAATACTCAAAACCTTTTTCTTTGGCCATCTTTTCATCTTTGTTTACATCAAAGGCAACAACTTCCATTCCAAAGCCTTTAGCTATTTGAATTACATGTTGTCCGATTTTTCCAGTTCCAATTACACCTAAAACTTTATCTTTTAAATCAAAACCTCTTAACCCTTCTTTCTCAAAATTTCCCTGCTCTAAAATCTGATCATAAGCTGGGAAAATTTTTCTAGACACAGACAACAATAAAGCGAAAGTAAATTCTGCAACAGTTACTGAGCCATAAGCTGGAACATTAGAAACTACAATGTTTCTTTTCTTAGCTTCTCCAATATCAATATGATCAAAACCAGTTGAACGAGTAGCTACATATTTTAAATTAGGAAATTTATCAAAAACTGCTGAATCTATTTGCGAACCAACAAATACAGATAATATCTCAGCTTCATCATCTTTAAATTCTGAATGATCTTGCGCTCGTCCTTTTAAAAATTCAACATTAATATTATCCCCAATCCCTTTTTGGAAATAATCTTTCTCCCATTCTTCGTTATAAAAAAACAAAATTTTCATATTAATATAATTAACTTAAATAATAATTACTCTTTCCAGTCTTCAATCAAAATCCCCTTACCATGCTTTTTTACCACAACCTTTTGCCGTTCTTTAAACCGTAATTCTTTCATTAAATCTTTAGGAATTGAAATTGAATAAGTTCCAGCTCCGTTTTTAACTATTTTTCTTATATCTTTTTTCATATACTATTATATTAACATAAACCCAACGTTAGGGTAACGTTACCCTAACGTTGGCTAATTTGTAATTCTTTTTCAATTTCTATCAATCTATCATATTTCACTTCTCTTTCTGCTTGATGCATTGTGCCTGACTTTAATCCATAAGCTCCAACTCCTACCGCTAAATCAGCAATAAAAGAATCATTAGTTTCTCCTGAGCGATGAGAAATAATCGTTTTTAAACCAGCTTGATGAGTAATTTCAATTGCTTTCAAAGTTTCTGTAATTGTTCCGATCTGATTGGGTTTAATTAAAACAGCATTAATTAATCCTCTCTCAATAGATTTTTCAATCATTTGAGGATTTGTTGTAGTTAAATCATCTCCCACAACCAAAACCTCATCTTTTAGTAACCCGGTTACCAAATTTTTGAATCCATTAAAATCATTTTCAGAAAAAGGATCTTCAATACTGATTAGAGGAAATTTTTTGACTAAATTTTGATAAATGCCTGACAATTCCTCAGTTGAATATTTTTTTCCTATAACATTATATTTATCATTTTCAAAAAATTCCCCACCTGCTACATCAATTGCTAAACTATTATGTAATTCAGATAAAATTTTAAACGGCTCTTCAATATCACCAGACTTAAAAGAAAAACCCCCTTCATCTCCCATTTCAATTTCTTTTTCCTCTACTTTTAATTTCCCCTTTAATTGATCAAATAGAGTTTCTAATTGATTTATAGGACCAACTATATTCATTCCATTTCCTAATACAAACATATATTCTTGAAACGGTAATTTAAAATCAGCGTGCACTCCTCCATTCAATACATTTACAAATAATCTTGGGAAAACTACTGAATCAGAAGTCTGACTTACAAGTGTTGAAATATACTTCCACAAAGGTTGATTAGCAATTTTTGCTTCTAATTTTAATACAGCAATACTTATTCCTAGAATCGCGTTTGCTCCTAAATTAGATTTATTTTTAGTTCCGTCTAAAGATACTAAGAAATCATCAATTGTAGTAATATTAACTTTTTTACCTATTAATTGTGGGGCAATAATTTCATTTATATTTTTAATAGAGTCATCAGCTGACAAAGAAATAGCCTCTCTTGAGCCTGTTGATTTTCCAGCAGGTACTGAAGCCCATACTGTAAATTCCCCAGCAGACATTTCCACCTCCAAAGTTTCCTCGCCCCGAGAATCTTTTATTTTATATGCATTGCATTTTTGAATTAAATCCATTCTATTTTTTCCCTGCCTGCCGGCAGGCAGGTTTAATTTTCTGCTCAGTTTTATAAACAACCTGTGTGCTTTTAATTACAGTATCAGGGGTTAAGGAAATACTATCAATTCCACATTCCACCAAAAATTCTACCATTTCAGGATAATCACTTGGAGCTTGTCCACAAATTCCAACTTTAGTTTTTGCTTTTTTAGCTTTTTTAATTAAATCTCGCAATAAAATTTTAACTGCTTCATTATTTTCATTTGCTAATCCTTCCACATCAAAATTACCGGCAGAATCTCTATCAATCGCTAAAGTAAATTGAGTTAAATCATTTGAGCCAATAGAAAACCCATCAAAAATTTCAGCAAATTTTTCAGCTAAAATAATATTAGAAGGCACCTCAGCCATTACATAAATTTCCAATCCATTCTCCCCTCGTTTCAATCCATTCTTTTCCATAATTTCTAAAACTTTTTTTCCTTCCTCAACAGTTCTACATATAGGAATCATCACTTTTAGATTTTTTAACCCCATATCATCACGCACTTTTTTCAAAGCAGCACATTCCATTTCAAAAGCTGGCAAAAATGCTTCTGAATAATAACGACTAGCTCCTCGCCATCCCATCATTGGATTGGCTTCAATTGGTTCGTATTGTGTTCCCCCAATTAAATTAGCATATTCATTAGTTTTAAAATCAGACAAACGCACAATAACTTCTTTAGGATAAAAAGCCCCACAAATAGTTCCTACACCTTCAGCCAATTTATCAATGAAAAATTGTTTTTTATCTTTGTATCCAACAGCTAGTTCATCAATTTGTTTTTTAACTTTTTTATCTTGTTTATTGTAATTTAATAAAGCTAACGGGTGAATTTTAATAGTATTATTTATAATAAACTCAAGACGAGCTAAACCAACCCCATCATTAGGAATAAAAGAGGAAGAAAAAGCTAAAGAAGGGTCACCAATATGCATCATGACCTTAGTTTTTGGTTTTCCTAAATTATCAATTTTAGTTCTCTTTACTTCAAATTCTAATTCCCCTTTATAAACTCTTCCTCTTTCTCCTTCAGCACAAGACACAGTCACTTTATTTCCTGAATTTAATTTTTTAGTAGCATCATTTGTTCCTACAATACAAGGAATCCCTAATTCACGAGACACAATGGCAGCGTGACAAGTTCTACCCCCTTTATCTGTTACAATGGCTGAAGCAATTTTCATAATGGGTTCCCAATCTGGATCTGTCATAGTAGTTACCAAAACTTCTCCTTTTTTAAATTTCTTAATCCCATCAACATTTAGAATTTTATTAACAACCCCTCTTCCAATTTTCCAACCAACAGACTGCCCCTCAACCAAAACCTCATCTTTTTCTTTCATTTTATATTCCTCTACAATACTTGGGTCTTTTTGACTTTGTACAGTTTCGGGACGAGCCTGCACAATATATAATTTTCCATCTACTCCATCTAAAGCCCATTCCATATCCATAGGTCGTTTATAATGTTTTTCAATAATAATTCCCCAATCAGTTAATTGCAAAACTTGCTCATCTGTAATTGATTGTTTTAACTGGTCTTTTTCACTAACAGGAATATCTTTAACTGGATTAGAAGCTTTTTTGTCTGGATTATAAATCATCTTTATTTTCTTCTTTCCTATTGAACGAGACAAAATAGCGCTAGTCGGTTTAAAAACATAAAATTCATCAGGGTTAACTTTTCCTTGCACTATATTTTCCCCTAAACCATAAATTGAATTTATTAAAACTACATTTTCAAAACCAGATTCAGTATCAATAGTAAACATTACCCCAGAACTACCTTTATCAGCTCTTACCATTTTTTGAATTCCTACAGAAAGAGCAATTGAAAAATGATCAAAACCTTTATCTGTTCTATAAGAAATAGCTCTGTTAGTAAATAAAGAAGCCACACATTTTTTAACAGCAATAAGCAGTTCTTTTTCACCACTAACATTTAAAAAAGTTTCTTGTTGTCCCGCAAAAGAAGCATCGGGTAAATCTTCAGCAGTAGCTGAAGAACGTACAGCTACACTTAAATTTTTTACTCTATTTTCATCTGATAATTTACGATAAGCTTTTAAAATATCTTCTTCCAATTTTTTTGAAAAATCTGCTTTTAAAATTAATTCTCTAGCTTTCTTTCCTCGCTCCATCAAATTTTCAATATCATGAGTATCTAAATCTTTAAAAATTTCTTTAATTTGTTCCTTTAAGCCAAATTCTTCCATAAAAACATGATAAGCATGAGAAGTAGTAGCAAAACCATTTGGAATTAAAACTCCTTTTTTAGTTAATTTTTGATACATCTCTCCAAGAGAAGAATTTTTTCCTCCAACTATTCCTACATCTTCCTTTCTTAATTGTTTAAAAAATAAAACGTTTTTTTCTTCCTTTTTAGACATTTTTTTAAATTACTTTAATTATTAATTAATATTGGAATAATTATAGCACAAGATAAAAATTCTACTTTCTAAGTATTAAATAGAAATCGGCCACGTTAATTCCTGTTTTACCAGTTTTAATTTGAGTTCCCATTTTCTCAAAAAATTCAAAAGAATTATTATCATCTAAATACTCTCTCCAATCTAAATCTTCCTTTTGCATTTTTTGAAATAATTCAAAGTCTACAAAAGCTCCCGCCACGTCTGAATTATCTCTTCCATCAGAAGCTACAGCCAAAACTAAAATATCTTTTGATAAAGTTTCTAAAGAAGCTAAAGCAAACTCTTGATTCCTCCCTCCTTTTCCTTCTCCTATTATTTTAACAGTAGTTTCTCCTCCAAAAATCCTACAGGAATTATCCAAAGAATCTTCATTTACCAACTTAACACTTAATTTTCTTGCCTCCCCTTGAATATCAAAAGATTCAACTAATGATTTATATCCTAACTCATCAGCTTTTTTTTCTATAGCTTCTAAGGCTATTTTATTAGTAACTAATAAAATATTATCAACATTTTCAAATTTTTCCTCACTCTTAGGTGTTTCTGACAAAAAAGAGATGGCTTCGCCCAAACTACTTTTTGGATTTTCTAATGAATAAGATTCTAGTATCATTTTAGCATCTTCTTTTGTAGTTAAGTCTCTAACTGTTGGACCCGAAGCCACTACAGAAATATCATCCCCAGGAACATCTGAAAAAATAATAGATACCAATTTAGCAGGATAAATTAATTCAGCTAAAGCCCCTCCTTTAATTCTAGACAAATGTTTTCGAATAATATTTGTTTCTCCAATACTAACCCCATTATCCATTAAATCTTTATTAATTTGTGCTAAAAATTCACTATCAATTCCTTCCACAGGAGAACTTAATAGAGCAGAACCTCCGCCAGAAATAAATACTAAAACTAAATCGTCTTTTCCTGCTTTTTCTGAAATTTCTTTAATTAAATTAGTCGCTTTAATATTCTTTTCAGAAGGAAGAGGATGGCTTCCTTTTTGAGACTTTAGTTTTTTAAATTTTTCTAATTCAACATCTAAAACAATTCCATCTGTAATTTTATCTTCTAAAATACTTTCTATAAATAAGGCTGATTGATTGGCGCATTTTCCAAAAGCTATTACAAAAACATTCTTATAATCACTTAGATTGTATTTTTTATTTTGTATTTTTAATATATCTTTTTTTAAAGAAATGCTTTTAGCTAAGATATTTTCAGTTAAAACAGCCTGATAACCTGTTTCTAAAATATCTAAAGCATCTTTTCTTAAAGGATTCGTAGAAAGTTCTTTTTTATTTTTTATAATTTCCTTTTGCATCCCGTTAGAGATAATTTACTTTCAGTAAATTATCTCTAACGGGACAAGTCCCTCTGGATAACTTATAAAAAATAAATAATCTTAATTTAATTAGTAAGTTCTTTTTTAACTTTTTCTATATTTTATAACAATCCCTCTATCTCACCAAATCTCTAACGGGATACATTAATTATATTATCTCATTAAAATTTATTATAAGAAAGCTCTGTTTGTTTAAAATATAAAATAGGCAGTCGCTTTAGCGACTGCCTATTTTAACTTTAAATTAGAATAAATTAGATGGGAAAACTGGATCAGGGGCTCCTACAGAAGACAAGAGTATCTTGATAATCGCCCAAGCACTCACCATAATGAATATTCCTACCAAACCCCATATCATATGATCTCGTCCAACCTTTCTGATTTGTTCGTTTCCAGAACCACGAATATAGTCTGCTATTCCCCAGAAAAAATAAGCTAACGACAAAACAAATAGAAGTAAGATAATCGGAGCGATTATTTGCTCATTAATTTTTCCAATTAAAACTTTTATATTTTCCATTTAATCTATTGCATTAAGTCAACAGTAGGCACAGTAGTATCTAGATTAGCAGTATCTTTTAAGATATTCACAAGTCCCCAAATAGAAATCATTACAAACATAATAATAACTCCCCATATCATTTGTGTTTTTGCTTCTTCTTTAGCTTCTCCTGCTTTAGAAATATAACCAACTAGAGACCAAATAAAATAAAGAGCTGCTAAACCTAGAACCAACGGAACTACAGCTTTAAATATATTTGTAACTGTTGTTATTGCTCCTGTTACATCAGTACCAGCAGCTAATGACAACATAGGTGCAAAAGCTAATGACAAAATTAATATTTTTTTCTTCATATTTTTTTATTTCCTCCGTCTAAGACGAATTAAGAAATTTAATTAATAAATAATAAATAATACGATTATCACTTAATGATAACAAATTTTAAAAAGCAATGCTTTATAACTGTGGAAAATTATCCAAAGATAGTTTTAGTCAAAATATTAACAAAACCCCAAACAGAAACCATCACAAATAGAATAATAATTCCCCATATCATTTGTGCCTTTGCTTCTTCTTTAGCTTCTCCTGCTTTAGAAATATAACCAACTAGAGACCAAATAAAATAAACAGTTGCCAAACCCATTATCAAAGGGATAATGGAAGAAAGAATTGATTTTATTAAAGCAACAAACCCTTGAAGATCACCGACTCCTCCAGCCAAAGCAAAAGAAGGCAAAGCTGTCAAAATAATTAATAAAGAATTTAAAGTATTTTTTTTCACGTATATATTTTAGTTAATTAATAATTATTCAAACCAATCTGAGTAAGGGTCATTTTCTCCAGAAAAAAAATCTATAAAAGGATCTAAAAGAGAAGTCCCTCCTTGATTTGTTGGCACATTTGTCCCTGTCCCCAAAGTAGATGATAAAATAGCGACTAACCCCCATACAGAAATCATTACAAAAAATCCGATTATCCCACCTAGCATCATATGTTGAGCCTCATCTCTGTTTTCTCCTGTATTTTTTAAATATTGGGCTAGACCCCATATAAAATATATGAAAGCTAACAAAACAATAACAGGAATAACTGCTGTTATTAAACTTACAGCAATGAGAATAAGATCTTTAAAACTAGAAGGTTCAGCAACAGCAGAATAAGTTAAAACAGGGAAAACTGTAAAAGATAACAATAAAAATTGTATTAAATTAAATTTTTTAATTATTTGTCCCATATCTATATATTAACAATAAAAAATATAATAAACCAAGACTTAGTGTGTATAAATTAAATATAAAATATAAAAGGGCAGAAATATTTAAATATCTCTACCCTTTGAGGTGAAAAGGTGTTTAGAACTACTACTACCGCCACCACCAACGATGACGGTGGCGGTCTTTGCTCCCCCAACATCTAGTACGAGAAATGGAGATTCTCCTCCTTCTGGGACCTCTATCAAAATCCATGTAAATCTTTTGAGGTCCTCTACGATCCTTGAATTTACAAGCAAAAGACACTTGCCCATAAATATTTCGGAATCCCACACGTCTTTCTTCATGAGGAGAAAGGCTCCAAGCACCAAAGCGATGTCCACTCATAACAACCAATACTGGTTCATCGGTGGTATTTTCAAGCACTATTATATTGGATGCATAAGAGTAACTATCAATCCCTATTTCTCCCTCATACAAGAAAGCAGGCCCTCGTCTTGAGACAGGAGAATATAAACTTCTCCCATTTACGCTAACACAACCAGTTAGTAACAGTAAAATCACAAAAACAAAAATCGCAAATAACACCCAAAATCTTTTCATTTTCTCCTCCTTGGAATAACTCAACGGGTTGAGTTATTCAAAAAAAGTTAATATTTAAAAATACATCTGTTTATATAATAACACCTTAATACTCTTGTTGTCAATAGACTATTTTATAATAAAAAAATATGCTATCTTTTAAAAAGATTGCCGGATCGTCTAATGGTAGGACATCAGCTTCTGGAGCTGAGTATCTAGGTTCGAATCCTAGTCTGGCAACTAGAGAATTTAAAACCAAAGCAATAGCTTTGGTTTTAAAATTATTTTTGTTATTTAAGACTTGGATAACTAAAATAATTTTCTTAAGAAATTAATAAGAGTTTCTTTTGCTCTATCTAGAATTTGCCATAAGCGACTTCTCTTTTCTACAGATGCTGATTGAACACATTCTGAAACAGGAACAATAATATTTCCTTTATCTTTTTCTTCATTTTTAATTTCTACTTTATAAGTTATTTCTGGATGATATACTCCTGTAAATTCCATATCTCCTCCTACTTCATTAATCAAATTTAAATTCAAAGGTTTTATAGTATATAAATCTGAATAATCATAATTAGTTAATCCTTCTTCATCAGAACTTAAAATCCTAAAATAATACTTTTTAGTTAAATCTAAGCCTGGAATTAACATTTGGTGTAAATTTCTATACATAAACTCAGCATGCCGAAACCTTTCTTCTCCTCCTTCATCACTTAATATAAATTCTGATAAAGTAACTCTATTAGTTTGCCAAGTTACTTTTATTTCACCCTCATCAGTAGAAACTACTTTTATATTTTTAATATAGATACGTTCAGGTTCAATATTAACAGCACCTCCTAAAAATCCTCCAATCCACTTCCCGATAGTTCCTATTAAAGTAGGAATTGTACCTCCTAATTGACAATCAGATGGGCAAGTTGCGTTTGTTTCCCCTGACTGACAAACACCATCATTATTACAAGAACCAGAGTCTTCTTCTTCAGGAATTACAGCTTGTTGGTAACCCACATCAATACTATAAGAAGTCCCTGTTATCTCTCCTGAATTGATTATTCCAGCAGTATCTTCTAACTCATAATTAGCAGAAGTTGATAAACCCCCCCCTGAATCCAACTCGGCTCTTTCCATTATATAGCTACTGGAACTAGAGTCTAAAGCAAAAACAGAACCAGTACATGCAAGCAATAAAGTAACTAGGGTTATTTTAAATACAAAACTAATATATTTCATATATATATTATATGCTTTTTTTAATAAGTTCGCTGATTTTTTGTGGATTAGCAGAACCGCCAGAGATTTTCATTCCTTGTCCTACTAAGAAACCAAGAACTGTTTCTTTCCCATCTTTATATTCTTTTACTACATTTGAGTTCTCAGAAATAACCTGATCAATTATTTTTTGTAATTCCCCTTCATCACTTTGTTGGAAAAGCTTTTTCTCTTCAGCGATTTTTTCAGGAGAACCTCCTTGTTTATACATAATAGCTAAAATATCTTTAGCTCCACGAGATGAAATTCTTTCTTCCTTAACCAACTGAATTAATTCAACAAAGCTATCAGCTTTTATATTGTTTAAAAATGATTCTTCTTTACTATTCTTAATTAAACCAATTAAATCAGAAGTAAGATAATTAGAAGCTAATTTAATAATGTCCTTATCTTTAAATTTAGCCACAATTGCTTCAAATAATCTTGCTAATTCATCATTCAAAATATAAGCTTCAATATCTTCGTCTTTAATTCCAAAATTAGTTTTATATCTTTTTCTTTTTTCTTGGGGTAATTCTAAAATTTCTTTTCTCAATTCTAACTCTGCAAATTCAGGCACTTCTGAAATTTTTAATTTTGGTAAATCTGGGTCAGGGAAATACCTATAATCATCTGAACCTTCTTTAATTCTTTGAGAAAAAGTAGCACTCTTATTATCATCCCAACCCCTAGTTTCTTGTAAAATTTTTTCTCCATTTTCAAGAGCTTTAATTTGTCTTTTAACTTCATAATCAATAGCTTTTTCTACCACTTTAAATGAATTTAAGTTTTTAATTTCTACTTTAGTTCCTAGTTCATCTGTTTGACTGACTGAAATATTAGCTTCTACTCGCATTTCCCCTTTTTCCATATTTGCATCTGAGACTCTTAAATATCGTAAAAGTAATTGTAATTCTCTTGCAAAATCACCTGCTTGTTTAGCTGTTTCTATAACTGGTTCTGTAACTAATTCCATTAAAGGGACTCCTGCTCTATTATAATTTACTAAAGAATAGTTTCCTGAATGACTAGAACTAGCAGTATCCTCTTCTAAATGTACTCTAGTTATTTCAATTCCATTTAATTCACCACCTGAAACTAAAGGATATTTATATTGAGAAATTTGATAACCTTTTGGAATATCTGGATAAAAATAATTTTTTCTATCAAATTCTGTAAAGTCTGCTAATTGAGCATTTAAAGCCAAACCCACTTTCAAAACATTTTTAACTGCCTGCTTATTTATTACAGGTAAAGTCCCTGGATGTGCCATACACACGGGGCAAATATTAAAATTTGGTCTTTCTTCGTCTGGATTATTTCTACAATCACAGAACATTTTAGTTTTAGTTTTTAATTCAGCGTGAACTTCTAAACCAATCGTTGTTTTATATTCTTTCATTAGGTTTGATTATATCACGAAAACAATCTTGTATTAAGATTTTTTTGTTTCTAATTTCTTTATTAAGAAATCTGAGAATTCTTTTATAGTTTCATCGTCATAAGCAGAAGTAACCACAATCTCTTTATTCATTTTTTTCAATTTAGTTATAATTTTTTTAAGTTCCTTTTCATCAACTAAATCTGATTTAGTTAAAACAATTATTTCTGGTTTTTCAAGCAATGTCTTATCATACTGTTCTAACTCATCTCTAATAGTTTTATATTTTTGTACCATTTCATCAGGAGAATTTTCAGACTCTAAAGAAATACAATGAATCAATAATCTATTTCTTCTAATATGTCTTAAAAATTTATGTCCCAAACCTTTCCCTTTAGCAGCCCCTTCGATAACCCCTGGGATATCAGCTAAAATATATCCATAAAAATCTCCTAGATTAGGATCAAGAGTTGTAAAAGGATAATTTTTTACTTTAGCTCTAGCATGGGTTAGTTCATTTAATAAAGTTGATTTTCCAATATTAGGAAAACCTATAAAACCAGCATCTCCGATAATTTCTAACTCAATAAAAAATTCTCCTTGAATTCCTTTAGTTCCAGGAGTCCATTCTTTAGGAGTAGTGTTTCTTGAATTTTTAAACATTTCATTTCCTAAACCACCCCTTCCTCCTTCTAAAATCAAAACCGTTTCCCCATCTTTTAATAATTGAATTTTTTTACCTGTTTGTAAATCTGTCACTATTGATCCAATCGGAATATTAATTATTTTATCATTCCCGTTTTTTCCAAACTTAGAATTTTTCATTCCTTCTTGTCCATCTTCTGCATAGAACTCTTTGTTTTGTATATATTGATTAAGTATATTTAAATCTCGAATAGCCTGAACATAAACACTTCCGCCATTTCCACCATTTCCACCAGAAGGACCCGAGAATTCTTTCCCTCTTAAATGAAGCCAGCGAACCACACCATTTCCCCCTTTACCAGCTTTAGCGTAAATTGTTATTTCGTCTACAAACATAAATATGTATTTAAGTATAAAGTATAAAGTATAAAGGGCGAGCCTTCGGCTCGCCCTCTTAAATTTAAATTTTTTTATCTACCAACTGAAATGAGCAAAAGCTTTATTGGCATCAGCCATTTTATGAACATTTTCTCTTTTCTTTACAGCTTCTCCTTCATTTTTATTAGCTAACAATATTTCATCGGCTAATCTTTCTGCCATGGCTTTTCCTTTCCCCTTTTTAGCTACTTCAATAATCCATCTCATAGATAAAGCTAATTTTCTTTCTGGTCTAACTTCTCTTGGAATTTGATAAGCAGCTCCTCCAACTCTTCTGGATCTAACTTCCATTAAAGGTCCTACATTTTTTAAAGCATTATCAAAAATTTCTAGAGGTGTATCTTTGTTTTCTTTTTCTTTAATAATATCAAAAGCATCATAAACTATTTTTCTAGCAGTATTTTTCTTTCCCCCGATCATAATGTAATTAATAAACTTAGCCACTTTAGTGGAATTATATACATTATCTGGACTCAATGGTTTTCTTGCTTTTAATTTTCCTCGCATAATATTTATTTTTCTTTCTTGGTTCCATAACGACTTCGACTTTGTTTTCTATTAGCTACTCCTTCAGCATCTAATTTACCCCTAACTACAGTATATCTAACACCAATATCTTTAACCTTTCCCCCTCTCAATAATACAACTGAATGCTCTTGTAAATTATGTCCCATTCCTGGGATATAAGCTGTTACTTCTAATCCATTTGTTAATCTTACTCTAGCAATCTTTCGTACAGCTGAGTTAGGTTTTTTAGGGTTCTTAGTAGTCACCTTTACACAAACACCTCTCTTAAAAGGAGATTTATATTTTGTAGGTTTATTTTTTTGAGAATTAAATCCACGACCTAAAGCTACCGCCTTTGGTTTCTTAGATGCACTTTTTCTTTTCTTTTTTAATAATTGATTTACTGTACTCATTTTATTTTTATTTTAACTGCCTTAATTTACTATATTCTTGATAAAAAAGCAACTGCAAATTAGAATCTTATCCTATTAATAATGAAAATAAAATAAATATAATGGGTATTATTAATTTCCACAAAAAGAAGATAAAAAATATCAATAAAAGGAAGGAGTATCTCTCAAGTATTTCCCTAACTTCAATATAACGATATGGAATTAGCGAAAATAAAATTTTTGAACCATCTAAAGGAGGAATAGGTACTAAATTAAAGACCATTAAAACAAGATTTATTAAAACCACTAATTGAGCCGCATCTAAAAAAACATAACTAGTAATTCCCATATAGGCACTAAAACGAATAATTAAACCAAAAACTACCGCAACTATAAAATTAGAAGCTGGTCCCGCAATAGCAACAATAGCGTCTCCCCACTTTTGATTTTTTAAATTATATGGATTGTAAGGAACTGGCTTTGCCCAACCAAAAACAAAACCTGTACTTGTAAAAGCCAATAAGGGAACTATAATTGAACCCATAAAATCTAAATGAACTAAAGGATTTAAGGTTAGTCTTCCTGCATTTTTTGCAGTAGAATCTCCCATTAAAAAAGCAGCGTATCCATGAGAAACTTCATGGATAACCACTGACATAAGCAATATTAATATTGTAAGAATAAGACTTGTTTCCATAATTTCGAGTGAGGATTTATAA
>JAGLLX010000005.1 GCA_023140255.1 Minisyncoccota bacterium
ATAATATGTTTTTATATAATCCGAATGCTGTAATTATATGCTTGCTTTATGTAATTTAAAATTCATTTGCAAATTATGTCTTATATGATAACATAAACGAGTAATAAACAAACAGAATTATGTCTAAAATATGTCCAATCACAAATAAAAGTACAAAAGTTGCTGGAAGATATAGCAACCGTGTTCGTGCTACAGAATTTAACCCAACAGGAAAAGTTAGAAGAAAAGCAAACTTACAAAAAAAGAAAGTTTATATTCCTGAATTAGACAAAACAATAAATCTAAAAATTTCAACAAAAGCAATTAAAACTATCAACAAAAACGGAGCATACAAAACACTAAAGAAAGCAAACTTAATTTAAGTTAAATATAAAAGGGCGACGAGCTAAAACTCGTCGCCCTTTTTATTTTTTTAACAAGAATTTTTAACTACACTAAACTGACGACCGTCGGTTTAGTGTAGTAATGTTATGTCAGCTGAATTCAACTGAATTCAGCTGTATCTTTTATATACTAACTTAAACTAATATATTAAATTTTTTCCATCACTTTGAATAATGATGGTTCCTTGTTTATCTGTTCTAAAAATTTCTACTTCAAAATCATTCAGAATATCTAAGACTTCTTGATGAGGATGTCCATATCTATTATCCCCTCCAACAGAAATTACAGCAATTTCTGGACTTGTTATGCCTACAAAATAATCAGAAGTAGAAGTCTTAGAACCATGATGTCCTAATTTTAAAACATCTATATCTAAATTTTCTCTATCTAGCAAAATTAAATATTCTTCAATAGCCTTAGGAGAATCCCCTGTTAATAAAAAAGAATTTTCTCCATAAACTAATTTCATAACCAGAGAAGCCATATTAGTTTCAAAACCAAAAGCATCTCTATCAGGGAACAAAACTTCTAAATAAACTCCATCACCTAAATTTAAAATATCTCCTCTGGTTAAAATTTTTTCTTCAACTCCTTCTTCTAAAATATCTTTTTCAAGTTCTTCACAAATAGCTTTTTCACAACTTACTCCAGAACTAAAAACCAAATCAACTTCATACGAATTTAAGACTGAAGGGAATCCCCCAATATGATCTAAATCTGGATGTGTTTCAATTAGAATATCAATAGACCTATCATAGAAAGGCATTTGTTTTGCTAGCTCTTGTAAAACTTTTTTATTTGGACCAGAGTCTATTAAAATTTGTTTTCCACTAGGAGTTTCAATAAAAATTGCATCTCCTTGCCCTATATCAAGAAAAGCTACAGTCATTAAACCACCACGATTTTCTGCAAAAACCCCATACCAAATAAAAATAGTGCTAATTAGAAAAAACCCTAAAAGCATCTTCCTTATCACCATTTTTAAATTTTGCATTTTAAAATTAATTTATTCTTTTGTTCTCCAGTTTATTTCAAAAGAAACTGAATATTTATTAGAAATATTCCATTTAGAAAACCTAAGCCAAAGAAATTGAAATTTATTATCGACGTAGAGCGAGAGTAATAGAAAATATAACGAAATATAATTTTCTATTACCGAGCCGAGAAGATAATATAAGACGAAGTGCTTCTATTTTCAGCAATCTTTCCAAAACCAAATCTATTTAAAGTTAATTCTATATCAAAAACCACAATATTTTATTAAATTATTTAATAATTATTTCTTATTTAAAGTTTCTGAAACACCTTTTATTGCTTCCAAAACTTCTACAGGCAACATCCACACTGTTGTATTAGACTGGTCAGAACTTAAATCATTTACAGCCTGCAAAGTTCTCAAATGCATTGCTCCTGGGGTAGCGCTCAAAGTTTTAGCAGCCGCTGCTAAATTATCAGAAGCTTCCTTATCTCCTTGAGCCTTAATAATAACAGCTCTTTTTTCTCTTTCCGCTTCAGCTTCTTTTGAAATTGTTCGCTTCAAGTCTTCAGGGATAATCACATCTTTCAATTCTACTGACTCAACATCAATTCCCCAAGGATCAGTTAGTCCGTCAACTCTTTGTTTTATTTGCTCAGCAATTTCAGCTCGTTTTTGTAAAAGTTCATCTAAAGTTCTTTCTCCTACTGCATTTCTCATTGTAGTTTGAGCAACTTGTGAAGTAGCGTAGTAATAATCTTCAACCTCTAATACCGCCTTATCAGCTTCTATAATTTTATAATAAACTACCGCGTTAATTCTTACAGGAATATTATCTTTAGTAATAGCCTCTTGATCAGGTACATCAACGGCTTTTGTTCTAATATCAATTTTTCTCATTGACTGAAAAATAGGGATAACTAATCTCCAACCAGCACCCTTAATTCCAGTGAATTTACCTAAAGTAAACATTACTCCTTTTTCATATTGATTTACTTGACGCAAAAACAAAACTGCCAAAACAATAACAATCGGAATCAAAGTACTTGGATGTGTAAATATAAAATTTAAATAAGTCATGATAATTTAGTCATTAATTATTAATATTAATTTGATTATATCACAAAAAAACTAAAGAAAAGGATTTTCCATAATTTCTTCTCCAATACTTGTCTCTCTCCCATGCCCAGGGAAAACTTGGATATTTTTATCTAATATAAACAATTTTTGCCGAATAGAATCTTGTAATTGTTTTGCATCTGAATAAGGAAAATCTGTTCTCCCTACACTTCTATAAAATAGAGTATCTCCACTAAATAGCCAATCATTTAATTTTACACAAATTCCACCTAGAGAATGCCCAGGAGTTTCAATTATTTCTAATTCTCTATCTTCAAACTTGATTTTTTGCCCATCCTTTAAAAAATTAGGTTTTTTATTTACAACCATAGGATCTCCCATCATTAAAGACCCATTATTCATTGGATTAATTAACATGTGCTCTTCTTTTTCTGAAATATAAAAAGAAGTATCAAATTCAGTTAAAAATTCATTTAAACCCTCAATATGGTCATAATGACCATGCGTAATGACAACAAATTCTAATTTTAAGTTATTTTCTAAAATAAAATCCTTATATTCACCTATAGGAGCAGCACAATCTATTAGAAAAGCTTTTTTACTTTTTTCATTAAAAACTAAATAAACATTGGTTTCTATTGAACCCGTAACAAATTTTTTTATTTTTAAATTATTCATCCCGTTAGAGATAGGAAAAGTTTTAGGCGATTTTTAATATATCGCTTTCCCATCCCAGATTTTAAATACTTTTCTCTTGTAAAAGCATCTTCTTTACTAATACAAGCTTCATAATATATTAACACAAAAGGCCCTTTGTTTTTTGTAGAAACTACTTTATTCTCGTTATGAAGCCTAAAACGTTTCCGTAAATCATTGGTAACTCCTGTATACCAATTGTTATTTTTCTTACTTTGTAGTATATAAGTATATATCATAATATCTCTAACGGGATTCATCCCAATATTATAGCAAAATTCATTGATTTTAAAACAAAATAGTGTTATAAATAATAGTCTTTATTAGTAAATAAAGATTTAATCAATTAAATAATTAATTTGAGTAGATTTACAAAAATAAACAAACAAATAATATCTCCAGAAGTTAGGGTCCTTGATTCTAAAGGCGAAAGTCTGGGAGTTATGTCTACTGAAGACGCTATTTCAAAAGCAGAAAAATTGGGATTAGATTTAATTGAGATTTCAGCTAATTCAAATCCACCTATCGCAAAGATAATGGATTATGGAAAATTCCAATACGATGAAAAGAAAAAACTTAACGCAGCTAAGGTAAAAGCTGTTAAAACAGAAACAAAAGTTATTCAAATTAAAATAGGAACAGGTGCGCATGATTTAAATTTAAAAGCCAACAGAATTTCTAAATGGCTTAATGAAGGAAATCGTGTAAAATTAGACTTATTTTTAATTGGAAGAACTAAATATATGAAATTTGACTTTCTTAGAGAAAGATTAGAAAGAGTTTTGCATTTAGTTACTGTTTCGTATAAAATAACAGACGGTCCAAAGAAAAGCCCCAAGGGATTAACCACTCTCTTAGAGAGAGATAAGACTAAATCTTAAACCGTTTAAATAATCAAATAACATGAAAACAAATAAATCATACTCAAAAAGACTAAGAGTTACTAAAAACGGTAAAATTATTGCCAGAGGAACTGGCCAAAGTCATTTTAATGCTAAAGAAAGCGGTAATGCATCAATGAAAAAGAAAAGAGCTAATATTATTTCATTATCAAACAAAGTAACTAGACAATTTTTACCAAGAACAAAGTAATTTATTAAAATAATTCAGATTTAGGATTTAAGAAAACAAGAATCATGACTAGAGTAAAAAAAGGAACAACTTCATTAAAGAAAAGAAAGAATATTTTAAAAATGGCGAAAGGTCGTCGTTATGGTCTTTCAACAAAACAACGACAAGCTAACGAAGGAAATGTTCATGCAGCTATGCATGCTTTTAGACATAGAAGAAAAAAGAAAGGAGTATTTAGAAGACTATGGCAGACAAGAATGGGGGCTGCTCTTAAAGAACTAGATTTGTCTTACAGTAGATTCATAGATATTCTTACTAAAAAGAATATTGGATTAAACAGAAAAGTTTTATCAGAAATCGCCCAAGAAAATCCAGAATCATTTGAAAGAATCGTAAATCAAGTTAAATAAAAAAACATAAAAATAAACGGCTCACCTAGGTGAGCCGTTTAGTTTTTTAGTTTTTTATTTAATTTAAATCTTTTTCTAAAACAATGTCATAATCTTCAAAGCCCTCTCTTTTGTAAAAATTAATTCCTTTTTCATTTTGAGTAGAAGCCGTCACTTGTAATCTAAAAACTTTTTTGTCTTTACACCATTTTTCAAATTTTTTAAAAAACTCCTTACCAATTCCTTTACCTCTATATTCCTCATCAACCCACATACTACCTAAATCACAAATATATTTTATATCTCGATAATCTTCGGCTTCTTTTATTCCTCCTGTAATGTAACCTATTATTTTTCTTTTATTTTCAGTAACAAAAGTTACAGAGGTTTCGCTAGTAATACATTTTTCAAAACCCCTTTTTCCTTCTTCAGTTAAAGAGTAATTAGAAATAATAGTATTATCAAATTCCTTATATTCTTTAATACAAAGTTTTTCATTTAACCCTTGAATTATCCTTAAGTCTCCTATTGCTGCCTTTCTTATTTTATATTCCATAATATTTTTAATTATATTATATATAATCTTGAAAACAAAGCTTAAATCATTTATACTAACTTAAATAATTATCAATCAATAAGAACCTCTTAGAATTTTAAAAATTAAATGAAATTCAAGGAAGTAAGAAAAAATATTTTGAGCTGTATTGAAATACGGTGAAAAATATTTTTTTGAAGCTGACAAAGAAGTTCGTTAATTTTAAAAATTCTAAAATGAAATATATTATCGGTCACCAAAATCCTGACACAGATACCATCTGCTCAGCCCTAGTCTATGAAGACTATCTAACTCAAAAAGGAGAAGAAGTTAAAGCCTACGCTTTAGGACATCTTAATAATGAAACTAAATTTGTTTTTGAAAAGTTTGGAGTAAAAGCTCCAGACCATGTTCACGAAATACCTAAAAACTCAGAAATTATTCTACTTGATCATAATGAAGAAACTCACAGTATCCACAACATCAACGAATTAGATATTATAGAAATTATAGATCATCACAGAGTTAAAATAGAAACAGACAAACCAATAAAAATTCATATTGAACCTCTAGGTTCATCTTGTTCTATTATTGCTAAAAAATATTTGGAAGCCGGGCTTCCAAATTCTCCCATTTTATCAAAAGAAAATGCTTCTTTACTTTTAGCTGGAATAATTTCAGATACTCTTTATTTCCGTTCCCCTACTACTACTCAAGAAGACAAAGATATTGCTGAAAAATTAAATGAAATTGCCCAAATTGAAAACTTAGAGAAATTTTCTTTAGAAATGTTTAATGCTAAATCTGATTTAGGAGATATTGAAGTAGAGGAATTAATTAGATTAGATTACAAAGTTTATGATTTTAAAGGAACAAAAGATTTTGGTTTTGGACTAATGGAAACTACTACTAAAGATTACGGCTTTAATAGAAAAGATGAAATCATAACAAAATTGAAAGAAATTAAAGAAAAAGACAATCTACAAGGAGCCTATTTTATGATAATTGACATTTTAAAAGAAGAATTTTACATTCTTTGTGCTGACAAAGAAGATTCTGAATTATTTACAGAATTATTTAATCCTCAAAACCAAAACGGAATATTATTTATAAATAATCTTATCTCTAGAAAAAAACAGATTATTCCTGTTTTTCAAAATCATTTTGAAAAATAAAGCAACGTTAGGGTAACGTTGCCCTAACGTTGCTTCAAACAAAAATACTCCATTTAAATGGAGTATTTTATCTTATAATATCTATTTTTATAGCAATTACCCCAAACTCTATTTCTTGTTTTTCTGTATAAAACTTCCTATATACTTCAATACCATTTTCCACAGAATCTACATCAGGTAAAATTTTTTTATAGTCTTCTTTCTTTAACATCTCTTCAAAGAAACTATAATTTACTATATCTTTAACTTTAACCCTTAAATTATCAGTTTCTTCATTATTAAAAACTAAAATTTCATCTTCTGACTTCAGATCTTTATATAATTTTTTTAAAACTCTACCTTCAATCGTCTTTACTCCATTTTTAATGAAACTAAAATACGGCTCAGCCCGATGACTTTTATATAAAACTTTTCCATCACCTAAATCTTCTAATTTTTTCATATAAAAATTAATTAATTATTTTCCGCAACATTTTTTATATTTTTTTCCGGAACCACAAGGACAGGGGTCATTTCTACCCACTTTTTCAGACTTGGTAGTTGAAATACCAACAGCTTGATTTGAAGTTGAAGCATTTATTTTTTCAGCTTCTTTTTGCATATTTTGCATTTCAACAGTTTCTTTATTTTTTAAAAAAGTTTCTGTATCTAATCTAGGAATTAATTTTAAAATATGTTCATTAATAGATTCTTGCATCTCCTTAAATAACTGAAGTCCTTCTCTTTTATATTCAACTAGTGGATCTCTCTGCCCATAAGCTCTTAAATTCACACTAGAACGCAAATAATCCATTAACTCTAAATGATCAACCCAAAACATATCAATCGTTTGTAAAATTGTTTTTCTGACTATATCTAGGAAATCCTTATCCCCTATTAAAACTCTTTTTTTAGCAATAATATTTACGATTTCTTTTTCTCCTGTCTCTAAAATTTCATCAAATCTCTTACTCGCCATTTTATCATCTCCTAACAAAATATCTCTTCGTCTAGAATAAACAATTTGTCGCTGATGATTCAAAACATCGTCATATTGTAAAATATGACGCCGAGAATCAAAATGGAAACCTTCTATTTTAGTTTGAGCAGACTCAAGCGCTTTCGAAACCATTCTATTTTCAATCGGTTGATCTTCAGAAATACCTAATTTCCCCATCATACCCTTAATATTACTTGAAGCAAAAACTCTCATTAAAGAATCTTCTAACGATACAAAAAATTGAGTTTGCCCAACATCTCCTTGTCGCCCAGTTCTCCCTCTTAATTGATTATCCACTCTTCGTGCTTCGTGTCTTTCTGTTCCTAAAACAAATAATCCTCCTAAATCTAAAACTTCTTTCTTTTTCTTTTCATCAAACGGAAGTCCACCTAATTTAATGTCTACTCCACGACCAGCCATGTTAGTTGCAACTGTTACCTTTCCTTTTTCTCCTGCTGCAGCTACAATTTCTCCCTCTCGTTCATGGTTTTTAGCATTTAAAATCTCGTGCTCAATTCCCTCCTTATTTAAATAAGCAGAAAGTAACTCATTATTTTCAATAGAAACAGTTCCTATCAAAATAGGTTGCCCTTTCTCATTTAATTCTTTTACCTTTCTAGCAATAGCTTGAAATTTTCCATTTTTAGTTTGAAAAATTAAATCATTTTCATCCATTCTTTGAATTGGTTTATTCGTAGGTAAAACTAAAACTTCTAATCCATAAACCTTCATAAATTCTTCTGAGGATGTTTCCGCTGTTCCTGTCATTCCACTCAATTTCTTATACATCCGGAAATAATTTTGATAAGTAATAGAAGCAAAAGTCCTTGACTCATTCTGCACTTTTAGACCCTCCTTAGCTTCAATAGCTTGGTGCAAACCTTCTGACCAACGTCTTCCTGGTTGCATTCGTCCAGTGAACTCATCAACAATAATAATAGCATCATCTTTAACTACATAATGTTTATTTAATTTAAAAAGGGACTTAGCTCTTACTGCTGTTTCTAAATGATGAACATATTTAATTCCCTTTTCTGTATAAATATTACCAACTCCTAAAACTTTTTCTGCTTTTTCAATTCCTGAATCTTTCAATGAAATTGCTTTTTTCTTTTCGTCTATTTCAAAATCCACCCCTTCTTTTAACTCTTGTGAAATTTGTGCAAACTTAGCGTATAAATCACCAGATTCTTTATCAGGAATAGAAATAATTAAAGGAGTTCTTGCTTCATCAATTAAAATAGAATCAATCTCATCAATAATTACAAAATTATAACCTCTCTGTCGTAAATTTTCTTTATTATGCTCAATATTGTCTCTTAAATAATCAAAGCCAAATTCACTGTTAGTTCCATAAGTAATATCAGCCTTATAAGATTCTTGTCTTGAACAAGGTTTTAAAAATTCATCAACTATTTTATAAGAACCTTCTACATCTCTCTCCTTATCATCTTTTTTCCCTTCTTCTGTTTTAATATGAGAAGAATCATAAATAAAAGAAGAGTCGTGTCCAATTGCCCCAATACTTAATCCTAGAAATGCATAAATTTGCCCCATCCAAACAGCATCACGACGAGAGAGATAATCATTTACAGTAACCACATGAACTCCTTTTTCTAAAAGAGCATTTAAATATACTGGTAGAGTTGCTACTAGTGTCTTACCCTCACCTGTCCTCATCTCAGAAATCATTCCTTTATGCAAACCTATACCTCCCATTAATTGAGTATCATAATGTCTTTGATCCAAAGTTCTTTTAGTGGCTTCTCTCACCACAGCAAAAGCTTCTGGAAGAATATCGTCCAGGCTTTCTTTCTCTTTTAATCTTTCCTTAAATTCTTTGGTTTTGGCTTTTAATTCATCATCTGAAAGAATTGAAATTTTTTCTTCTAAATCATTTATTTTCTGAATAACTGGTTGCAATTTCTTAATTTCTTTAGAATTTTGATCACCGAAAATTTTCTTTAATCTTTTTATCATAAAGGGTATTTTATCATATTTCTACTACAAAGTAGAGAGTCTACCTCTAAACAAAGACTACTTCTGTTTCTAATTTTAATCCTGTTTTTTTATAAATATCATCAGATATTTTTTGAGCAAGATTTTTTACCTCATCACAAGTTCCTTTTCCTTTATTAACTAACATTAATGCATGCTTATCATAAATCCCTACTTCTCCATCAAAATATCCTTTCCACCCAAATTTATCTATAAACCAAGCAATTGGTATTTTAATTCTTTCTCCTTCCATAAAACTAGGAGATTCTGGAAATTTTTCTTTTAATTCTTTAAATTCTTTTTTTGAAATAATAGGATTTTTAAAAAAACTCCCAGCAGACCCTAACCCCTCTATCCGAGGAGTGATTTTTTTTCGTATTTCTATAATCTTATCTCGTACATCTTGAGAAGTTAAATCTTTCTTATTTTTTAAATTTTCTAGATTATTATATGAATAATTAGATTCCTTTTTTATCTTTAACCTAAAAACTATTTTAATAATAACCCAATTAGGTTCTTCTTTAAAAATTGAATTTCTATAAGCAAAATAACATTCCTTGTTATTTAATTTTTGTGTTTTACCTGTATTAATATCAAAAACTTCTATCCACAAAATTGTATCCTTAACCTCTACCCCAAAAGCTCCTGCATTTTGCACAGCACTAGCCCCTACAGTTCCAGGAATATATGATAAGTTTTCTATCCCCCACAATTTTTTTTTAGTCATTTTTTCAATTAACTCATCTAAAATCATACCAGCCCCAACTACAATTTCCACAAAATCCTCACTTGGAAGTTTTGTTTCCAAGTAATCAATTTCTATTTTTAGAACTAATCCACTAAATCCATTATCAGAAATTAAAATATTAGAGCCTTTTCCAAGAATAAATATTGGGAGTGAATTTTGCTTTGCAAAATTCACTCCCAATCTTAAATCTTCTATATTTTTAACAACAGTAAAAAATCTTGCTTCTCCACCAATTTTAAATGAAGTATATGGAGCTAATAAAATATTTTTTTGAATTTCCACAAATTGAATTTTTAAAAACTAAATTCTACAAAGATTTTTCTTGAATCGCTTTAATAAACCCTTCTCCTTGTTCTTTGAAACTAGGATCTAATTCTATTGCTTTTCTTAATTGTGTTATTGCATCAGAGCCTCTTCCTACCTCATAATAAGCTGCTGCTAAAGTAATAAATGATTGAGGATCATTAGGACTATTCTCTGCTATTTTTTCTGCCACTAAAATCATTTTAGTAAATTGCCCTGTATTTTTATAAATATTTAAGAAATTTAAATCAGCAGGAATATTTCCATTTAACAATTCTTCTGCTAAATCATTATCTCCAGAATAAATAGCTGAAAGTGCATACAATTCTCTTGCTTTATCATATTTTGGTTCTAACTCATAAGCTGTTTTAAATAAATTTAATGCTTCGTCATATTTTCCTTGGTTAAGATTAGCTGATCCTATTGCAAAATAAATAGATTGTTTTTTAGGAGATAATTCTTTCGCCTTCTCAAGCTGAGTTAAACCTTCATCGTAGACACCAAAATTATTAAAGAAAGTTCCTGCCAAAACCCTATTTCTAGTATTTTCTGAGTCTCTTTCAATCTCTTTTAAAATTTCTATTTTAGATAATTCAAAAAAACTATCACTTATATTTTGATCTGCTCCCAACTCTTTGACCTTTCCTGTAAATAGCATCAATTGTTCTCTTACTTCTTGGTTAGCATACGAATTATAAGCTAAGGCTTTTTCAAAATATTTTAAATTTTCTGACAAACCTTCTGGATGAGGACTCATACCTGACAGCAAAGATTTATTAGCTAACAACCCTTTTGCATTAAATAAATAAAGTGAAGAAACAGTTAGAAAAATAATTAATGGAATAATTACTTTAGTTTTATTCTCTTCATTTACCTTATCTAAAACAAATATTTTATCATTTGTGTTTTCTTTGAAACTAATTGAGTTATGCACAAAAGCCAAAATAGTAAAAAATAGAATATAACTAGTTATATTATCAAATACAAAAAAATTATGCACAAAATAACCAGCTAACAATCCTGTAAAAATACTTTTTTCAAATACTGAAAAATTATTTCCATATTTCTTATTCCATAAATAATATAAAAGACTAACAAAGAGAGACAAATAAGCTAATAAACCTAAGAAACCTCCCGCTATTAACCAATCCATAAATACATTATGGGTTCTATCAAACCACTCTTCTTGCCCGTACATTTTAGGATCATAATATTTGTTAAATACATAATTGAAATTCTCTTGTCCCCATCCTAAAATAGGTCTTTCTGTTACTCCCTGCCAAGCCATATCCCAAATCATAAAACGAGATTTAGTTGTTGTTTCTTGCAAAGAAATAGAAGCAAAACGATTTAAAACCTGATTGCCTTTAACAAACTGAGTGTCTTTTATTAACAGGAAACCGCCTATAAACAACATAGTTCCCACTAAAAATCCAATACAAACTTTCTTTATTTTTTTATTCTCTTTTTCAAATAAAGTAACCAATAAAGAAATTAACAAAATGGCTCCAAAAAAACCTAAAATTGCTCCTCTCGTAGCTGTATGATAAAGAATATAAATATTTAACAAAATCGTTCCCCCATAAAAATGACTCATTGGACTCTTCCAATTATATTGTCGTGCCCATAAAAACAAAGCGATAAAAATATGGATTACAGCATAAATAGCTAAATAAGAAGCATTTCCAAAAGTAGTATCTAGTCTAGAAGTTCCCTGACTAGCACTCGCCCACCCCATTAACTGAAAAATTCCATAAAAACTAATCCACATACTTACTAACAAAGATGTATTAAAAAATCTTTGCCAAAGTTTTTGAGACTTTAACATTCCAGTTACTACCAAAAAATATCCAAGAAGATGCAATAAGGTTATCCAACCTTCCATTCTTTCGTAGTTACTCCAAAAACTTTTTAATGGATTTTCTCCCAATAAATCAGCAAAAAATATTATTCCTACTAGTGAAATTATCCCGCCTAAAATCCAAGAAAATTTTATACGATATTCTTTGTTAAATAAAGCTAAAATTGCCCAGCCACCAATCATCAATTCCACTAAAATCCTAAATAAAATATTTTTCCCAACAATATATGGAAAAAATAAAGAAGAGCAGACTACCAAAGGAATAAAAGGAATAACAAAAATAAATCCTAAAACAATATTTTTTAAAAGATTTTCGTATTTCATATTAGACAAATTATAACAAAAACTTGAAAATATGCGACAAAATAGAAAAAGGGCGAAGTAAACCTGTCCGCCTTAGGAGGAGCCTCACTCTTTTCTTTAATCCTTTATTTAAAATTAAAGGTAATCTTTATTATAGTATTATGTTATTGTGAATAATAACATAATAGATAATTAGTAAGAAATAAGTTAGATTAAGTTTTTTTAAAACTTTTTTATTTGGAAGCCGGGCTTCCAAATAAAACTCGGTATTACTTTAAGAAGTCCGACTTCAACATTAACTAAACAATATGCAACAACTAAAGGTTATGGTTATTTTAATTAAGAAGTCGGACTTCAATCTAATATTAGAATAATCATATTTAAAGCCTTGTTAAATGGCTCATCTAGATGAGCCGTTTAATTTTTAGTTATTATTAATTTTAAAATTAAAAAAACAACTATCCGGAGATAGTTGTTTTTATTGGAGAAATGTTTAGAACAGATAGCCCTAGAATATGTCTAGGTGAGTGCTGTGAACGAAACACCTCGGTGAGTCGGAAACACATGCTCTCTTTTACTTTGAGTTTAGCTAGGTTATTGCCCCAAGCATTCCTCCTATTTACATTATACACCAATTTTAAATTTGTGTAGATTGACAGACGCTTAAAAGCGATTCTTAAAAATGATCTTCAGAATAAACTAGTTTATAATCAGGTTTTTGATAATCAAATAATTCTTCTTCAGTAAAAAATCTTTTAATTTCTATTTCTCCATTTTCCAAAGAATCAGAAGCATGTACTAAATTAGATTGGCCGCTTAGAGAATAATCTCCTCTGATACTTCCAGCATCTGCTTCATAACCTTTAGTTGGACCTACAATTAATCTTGTTGCTGAAATAGCATTCATCCCTGATAAAGCAATTAATACAACAGGAGATGATTGCATATAATTTTTCAAAGTATTGAAAAATGGTTTTTCAGTTAAGTGACTATAATGTTCTTCAATTAAGACATCTGAAATTTTAGCCATTTTAACTCCAATAATTTTTAAACCTTTTTTCTCAAATCTTTGCAAAATCTCTCCAAACAAAGATCTTTGAATAGCGTCTGGTTTCATTATAATTAAAGTTTTTTCTTCTTGTGCTTTTCCCATATATAATTTATATTTAATTTTTAATGACATCTATTATACCTAAAATAATTTAAATTACGAATACAATTTACTATGTGAGCCAATGGAAATAAATAAAACTGAATCATCGTATTTATCAAAGATAGCTCTAATATCACCAGTAATATTTATGCTCCAAGAATCTTGCAAAGGGCCAGACAATCTATGAATCCCCAGTATTGAATTTTGAGGATTTTTTAAAAATAAATCAACTCTATTAATAAATTGTTTTCGTGTTTTTATAGGTAATTTTTTATATTGTTTTTTACACTTACTTGAATATCTTAATTTCATAAAAATTAATCTTCTAAGCTTTTAAACATCTCTTTTACTGTATTAAAAGGACCAAAACTTTTCCCTTTTTCATACTCTGTTCTAGCTTTAGCTAAAGTTTTTTCTAATTGAGGTGTCATTTTATAATTAGAAGATAATTGTAGTTCTCCAGTATTAGCGAATTGTTTTAACGAAGCATTAACAACAGAACTAAGAGAAAGTCCAATGTCTCTAGCTCTTTTTTGAGCCATAAGCTTAACTTCAGGATCAATTTTTAAATTAACTTGTGTTTTCATGATATTTATACAAAGAATTAAGATACCATAAGTATATACTTATGGTATCTCGCTGTCAACAGGAATTATCTAGTAATAATTTTAAAACCTTCTTTCGTTACTAAGATTGTATCTTCCCACTGAGCTACATTAGAACCGTCTATACTTTTATAAGTATGCCCATCATCAGCTGTAAATATTTTTCCTTCTCCTTTCGTTACAATCGGCTCTAAAGCAATCACCATTCCCTCTTTCAAAATATCTCCTTCCCCTTTTCTCCCAAAATTAGGAATGAAAGGAGGCTCATGAACATCTCTTCCAACCCCGTGACCTCCTAATTCTCTCATTACATTAAAACCTCTACTTTTCACTAAAGCTTCTATCGCATTACCTATGTCTCCTGTAGTATTTCCTGCTTTTATAGCCTTAATTCCAGCTTCTAAAGCCAATTTAGTAGTTTCTATTAGATTGATATCTTCAGATTCTATTTTCCCCACTCCAAGCATTAGAGTCTTATCTGTTACTAGCCCTTTATGAGTTAACCCCAAATCAATATTTAAAACATCCCCTTCTTTTAATGGAACCAAATTTCCTTTTCCAACTCCGTGAACAGCTTCATTATTTACAGAAACACATAAGGAAGATGGATATGGTCGATGCCCATCGGTCGTGTAATTCAAGAAAGATGGAATATCCCCTTGCTCATAAATCAATTTTTCAGCTAAAGAATTTAAGTCATCAGGAGTAACTCCTTCTTTTACAATTTTAGCTACTTCATGCAAAATAAAATTAAGCCTTTTCCCACCCTCTCGTAAAATTTCTATTTCTTTTTCTGTATAAATATTTGGTAACATAAAATTAGTCAAAAGTTTGTAAAGTCCATAAAGTCGAAAGTCAAAAATTTGCAAAGCAAATTTTTTCTTAATTTAAAATCTAAAATTTATAATTCAAAATCTCCGATTTTGTTCATTATTTCTTCGTGTACATCTTCTATCACCTGATCTCCATTTATATCTAAAAATTCATAATCTTCATGATTTTTATAAAAATCTAAAACAGGAATCACATCCGTATCAAACCAATCTTGTCTATTTTTAATTTTTTCAGCCTCATCATCTCCCCGACCTCTGGCTAATAATTTTTCTTCAGCCCATTCTCTAGAAACATTTATATAAATAACTTTTGGTTTTCCATATCCATAAAAATCAAAAACTGAATGCAAAACATCTGCCTGATCTTTTTTTCTCGGCATTCCATCTAAAACTAAATCTTCATCTCCTGCTAAATTCTCAATTAAAGCTGTTGCCCAAAGAGAAAGCACTAAAAACATTGGTTGTAATTCTCCTCTATCTCCAATTTCTTTTGCTAATCCATTAGTATATCCCTCTCCTTTTATAAAATCTCTAAACTTATCTCCTGTTTGTAAGTCAAAAACTTTTTTATTTAAATCATTTTTTAAATACTTAATAAGTAAATCGGCTTGAGTTCCTTTTCCACATCCTGATCGCCCTATAATAATATATGCTTGTTTTTTATCTTCCATGATTAAATCTTATTTAATTTGTTATTTTAATACTTATTATTATAAACAAAAATAGCAAAATTTGCGACAAAAAAGGGCGAGCCAAAGGCTCGCCCTTCCTCTAAAATAATTTTAGTATTCTCTCATTGAGATTTGAGCATCAATCTTCTTAACTAAATCAAGCACAACAGAAACAACAATCAATAAGGCTGTTCCACCAATCGCCAGAGCAGCGATACCAGTAAAGGCTTGTAAAATTAAAGGCAGTACAGCAATTATTCCTAAGAAAGTCGCCCCCACCAAAGTAATTCTAGTTAATACTTTTCCTAAATATTCAGATGTCTTTTCTCCTGGACGAACTCCTGGAATAAAAGCCCCACTCTTTTGTAAATTTTGTGAAATAGCATCTGGGTCAAATGTAATTGCTGTATAAAAATAAGTAAAGAAAAATACTAACAAGAAGTACATCGCCGCATAAATCCAAGAATTAGCTAAAATACCTAACATAAAATCTGAAACACTATTAACTATTGAATTACTTGAATTTACCAAAAAATTTAAAATCATTTGTGGGAATAAAAGAATAGACATAGCAAAGATAATTGGAATTACTCCTGCTTGATTTACTCTTAGTGGTAAATAAGTAGAAACTCCTCCATAAACTTTAGACCCCCTAACTCTTTTAGCATAATTTATAGGAATGGGTCTTTCAGCTTCAGTTACAACTACAATAGCGTAAACGATAGCAACCGCCACAAATATAAATCCTAACAGCATTGGTAATTGAGACATTTCAAAACTAAAATATAATTGACTCAAACTAGTAGGTAAACCAGATACAATACCTGCAAAAATCAAAAGAGAAACTCCATTTCCTATTCCATATTCAGAAATCAATTCTCCTATCCACATCAATAAAACTGAACCTGCTGTAATTACCATTATGTTAGTAAATAACTCAAAATTTCCTAAAACATTAACAGCTCCCTGACTTTGTAATAATCTTAAAAATCCAAATCCTTGAATTAAAGCTAGAGGAATTGTTAACATTCGTGAATATTGGCTAAATTTTTTCTTTCCAGCTTCTCCTTCTTCGTGATACATTTCCTTTAGTTTTGGAATCATCATCGTCATCAATTGCATAATAATAGAAGCTGTGATGTATGGAGACACACCAAGCATTACAATAGACAAACTAGATAAACCTCCACCAGAAAACATATTTAATAATCCTAAGAATTGACTATTAGAGAAGAATTCATTTAATCTAACTATATCTACTCCTGGAATTGGTATAGAAGCTAAAGCTCTAAAAACAATTAAAGAACCTAAAACAAAAAGGATTCTGTTTCTTAAATTCTTATCTTTAAAAACTAGCTTAAATTTATGCGCAAAATTCATATTTTTTTTAATACCTGTTTTAATTAAATTTTTATACTACCTCCGTTTTTTTCTATCTTATCTTTAGCGCTTTGAGAAAACACACAACCAGAAATAGTTAATTTTTTACTCAAATCTCCATTTCCTAAAATTTTTACATCAGGAATCTTATTTTCTTTCTTTTTAATAACTGATTTTTCAAATAAGATTTTAGGAGTAACCTCTTCCCCTGCAGTAAAGGCTTTTTCAAGCAAAGCAATATTTACTAATACAGGTCTTTTTTGAAAAGACTTAAAATTATAACCTCTCAACTTAGGTAATCTTTTAATAACTTCTCTCATTTCAGGTCTTTTACTTGTACCTGCTCTAGCATTTTGACCTTTATGCCCTCTTCCAGAAGTCTTTCCTCTTTTTCCACCTCTACCAATCTTGATACTAGTTTTATTTGGATTTTTTCTTTTTAATTGATGTAATTGCATGTTATTTTTTTATTTCAAAATCTCTCAATGCTTCAACAGCAGCTCTGGCGATATTTAATTGATTTTTTCCTCTACTGATTATCTTACCTGTTACATCTGTAATTCCAGCTAATTCCAAAACAGTTTTTAAAGAAGACCCTACACTTAATCCACTTCCTTCTTTTCTAGGTAAAATTTGAATTACTGATGCACAATATTTTTTAGATACTTCATAAGGGATTGAATCATTTTTAGTTAATTTTAATTCAATCATATTCTTTTTAGCATTCTTTACTGCCTTTTCAATAGCTAAAGCAGTATCATTGGCCTTTGCAATCCCTACACCTACCTTTCCTTTTCTATTTCCTATTACAATTGCTACTGAAAAACTAAATCTTCGCCCTCCTGACATAACACGAGTAACTCTTCTAATTTTAATTATTTTTTGATCAAATTCTGAACGAGCTTTTGTAAATTTCTTTCTTTTTCTAGAATTAAAATTCTTTTTAAAAGGAGTTCTACTTGGAAAAGCTTTCTTAACTTCAGTATTTTTTTTATCATTAGAATCAACAGTTTTTTTAACTGTTTCTTCTTTCACTTCTTCTTTTTTGATTTCTTTTTCTTCTGCCATTTTATTTATTTAAAATTTTAAACCTCCTTCTCTAGCAGCATCTGCTAAAGCTTTAATCTTCCCTGTATAAATATAACCTCCTTTATCAAATACAACTTCCTTAATCTTCAAATCTGTAGCTTTAATAGCAATTTCTTTTCCTACTTTAGTTGCATTTTCTAACAAAGAATTAGCTTTCATCTTTAAACTTGAAGACGCAGCTAAAGTCTTGTTCTTTTCATCATCAATAATTTGAGCGTAAATGTATTTATTTGATTTAAAAACACATAATCTAGGTTTTGAAGCAGAACCAATAACCTTTGATCGAACTCTTCGGTGTCTTCTTTTTCTAGATTCTGTTTTAATTTTATTTTTATCCATGTTTTTATTTTTACTTTCTACTATACATTTTTCTTACCTTGTTTTCTTCTAACTATTTCACCTTCATATCTAAATCCTTTTCCTTTATAAGGCTCTGCTTTCTTTTTCATTCTTGTTTTTGAAGCAAATTGACCAACTAATTCTTTATCTATTCCTGAAACAGTAATATTATTCTTTTCTGCTGTAACTTTCAATCCTTCAGGTATATCTATTTCAACTAAATGAGAAAAACCTAATGCTAAAACTAATTTGTTTCCTTTAACTTCTGATTTAAAACCAACTCCTTCAAGAATTAATTTCTTTTCATACAGAGTACTTACTCCTTGAATCATATTTATAATATGAGAAGCAAACGTTCCCCATAAAGCTTTTGCAAACGGAGAATTATTAGTTGGGTTTACTAAAACTTTATTATCTTCAATCTTAACTTCTATTTCTGGCCGTAATTCCCTTTTTAATTCACCTAATGGCCCTTTAACTATTACAAAATTATCTGCCAAAGTAACTTCGGTATTTGCTGGAATTTCATATTGTTGTTTTCCTATTCTTGACATAATTTTTTATTTACCAAATTTTAAATAAAGGCTCTCCTCCCAACCCTTCTTTTTTAGCTTGTTCTCCTGTCATTACTCCTTTTGAAGTTGATACTATTAATTTACCAAAGCCATTTTTGACTTTTTTAATATCATCGTTTCCTAAATAAATTCTTTTTGAAAGCTTAGAAACTCTTTCAACATCTTTTATCTTTGGAGTATTCTTAGATTTATATAAGATCCCAATTTCTAATATTCTTTTAGGTGCTTTTCCTATTTTTAAAACAGAATCAACAAATCCTTCTGTTTTTAATACCTCAGCGATATTAGCTTTAAAATTAGAATAAGGAAGCTGCACAGTTTCTTTTTGTGCTTTCCCTGCATTTTTGATACCTATTATTAATTCTGAAATAATGTCTCTACTCATATTATATTTTTACCAAGATGATTTTCTTACTCCCGGAATTTTACCTTCGTTTGCTAATTCTCTAAAACAAATTCTACACAAGTCAAACTGTCTCATGTAACCTCTCTTTCTTCCACATTTAAAACAACGATTCACTTCTCTTGTGGGATATTTTGAAATTTTATTTGCTCTAGCTATTACTGATTTTTTTGCCATAATCTTTTTAAAAGATAGTCGTTATAACTAACGAATACTTGCTTATCCTATCAAAAAGACCCTTTGATGTCAACATTTTTATCTTATTAAGATGTTAGATTTTTAGCTTCTTAGTTTTTTCAAACACAAACATTATAAATCTCAATGGCTATGGGCATAGCCATTGAGATAATTGATGCTAGATTACCACAAAAATTAAATAAAGAGGCTTTGCT
>JAGLLX010000006.1 GCA_023140255.1 Minisyncoccota bacterium
AGCAAAGCCTCTTTATTTAATTTTTTCGTAATGACAAGATTAGTTATTTTTTCTTTTCCTCCTCTTTTTTAAAAGGAAATCCTATGTGTCGTAAAAATGCTTTAGCTTCCTTTTTGTTTTTAGCAGTAGTTACTATAGTTATAGATAATCCGAATATATCTTTCATTTCTTCGTCAGCTGTTTCAGGAAAGATAATATGTTCTTTAATCCCTAGGGTTGCATTTCCCATCTCATCAATTGATTTTAAATTTAAACCACGAAAATCTTTAGTTCTAGGTAAAGCAACATTTACAAGTTTATCCAAAAAACCAAACATTCTTTTCCCTCTTAAGATTACTTGATATCCAACTTTTTCTCCTTCTCTTAACTTGAAAGCAGCAATTGATTTTTTAGCAGCTTTATAAGCTGGTTTTTGTCCCGCAATTTTAGTTAATCTATCCTCAACTAATGCAGTTTTTGCTTTATCTGTTCTTATTGAGCCTACTCCTACATTTAAAACAACCTTCTCTAATTTAGGAGCTTGCATCTTATTTTTATATTTAAATTCTGATTTTAATATATCAAAAGTTTTATTTTGTTTTTCTTTTATACTATTCATAATATATTAGTCTAATGTCTATAAAGTCAAAAGTCAAAAGTTTTTTTGAAAAAATTGCGAAGCAATTTTTTTACTTTATGAACTTTATAGACTTTATGGACTTTCAACTCTTTTAAATTACTGCTCCACTTTTCTTTGTTATTCTTTCCATCTTTCCTTTTATATCTTTTTTACCAATTCTTGTAGCTTTTTTTGTTTTAGGATCTATGAAAGCTACATTGGAAACATGAATTGGAAATTCTTTTTCAATAATTTGCCCTTTTTGTCCTGATTTAGTTGCTCTTTGATTTTTTTTCTTTTTATTCACACCTTCAACCAAAACTTTATCAAGAGTAGGAAAAGCTCGTAAAACATTTCCTGTTTTACCTTTATCTTTCCCAGCAATTATTATTACATTATCATTTTTTTTGATTTTCATATTTTTTCTTAAATCCTAAATCTTTATTATATTACCTCAGGAGCTAAAGAAATAATCTTTTGGTAACCTAAATCAGCAATTTCTCTAGGAATAGGTCCAAAAATTCTTCCGGCTATAGGTTCTTTTTTATCTTTATCAATAATTACAACAGCATTATCATCAAAACTAATATAAGAACCATCCTTTCTTTTTATTTTTTGCTTAGCTCTAACTACCACAGCTCTTAACACATCTTTTTTCTTAACAGTTTTTCTAGGCTCAGCTACTTGCACTGATAAAACTACAATATCTCCTATTCGAGCATATCTTTTTTTAGAACCTCCAAGAACCTTGAAAACTCTTCCGATTTTTCCTCCTGAATTATCTGTTATTTTTACTATTGATTGTGGTTGTATCATAATTCTAGCTTTTAACTACTTTAAATCTTTTATCTTTTGAAATAGGATTACATTCTTGTATTACTACAATATCTCCTAAATTATATTCTCCTTCATCATAATGAGCCTTATGTCTTTTTGAAAGAGTTCTATATTTATCATATTTAGGATGTTTAACAAATCTTTTAACTAAAACTACCAAAGTCTTTTCCATTTTATTAGAAACAACCTCTCCTTTTAAGATTTTTCCACTTGTTATTTTTTTTTCTGATTTATTATTTTCCATAAAAATGTATTTATTTAGAACTTTCTTTTCTTGAAGTTAATTCTGTTAAAATTCTAGCAATTTCTTTTCTTAAAGTTCTTCCTTTTTTAATATTCTTAATTTTAGATCCAGACAAAGAAAATCTAAATTCTCTTAATTCAGCTCTTTTTTCTGATAAAGCTTTGTTCAAGTCTTTATCTATTTTCTTTTTTAAATCTGTTTTTTCCATAATAATTTCAAGTTTTGTAAAAGACATACTACCTTAAATAAGCCTTTAAATCAAGATTAAATACTGATTTTTGCTCTATCAAGTATTTTTGTTTTTACAGGCATCTTTGTTCCAGCTTTTCTTAAAGCTTCTATTGCTTGTTCATTTGTTACACCGTCAACTTCAAATAAAATTGTTCCTGGCTTAACTGGTACACAATAACCTTCAGGTGCCCCCTTACCCTTACCCATCTTAACTTCTGATGGTTTTGAAGTAAAAGGTCTGTCAGGGAAAATTCTTATCCAAACTCTACCTGTTTTACCAATATATCTTTTTGCTGCACGACGAGCAGCTTCAATTTGGTTAGATCTAATTCTTGCTCCTTCCATAGCTTTTAATCCATGTGATCCAAAAGCAATTGTATTTCCACGTGAAGCCACCCCTATCTTATTAGGGTTTTGTCTACCAGTTTGCCATTTTCGATGTTTTGCTTTTTTAGGAAATAACATGATTAAAATTCAAAATATAAAATTAGTAATTATTTTTTCTTATTAAATACATCCCCTTTGTAAATCCAAACTTTTATTCCAACAATTCCATAAGACATAAAAGCTTTTTCTCTTGCAAAATCAATATCAGCTCTCAAAGTTTGTAAAGGAATTCTACCTTTTTTCAATTCTTCTCTTCTAGCCATTTCAGCTCCTCCTAAACGACCTGATAATGCAATTCTTACACCTTGAATTTCTCTGTTAGCTGCAACCTTTTCAACAGTTGTTTTTAAAACTCTTCTGAAAGGCATTCTTTTTTCTAAAGCTTCAGCTACCATCATTCCTACAATTGCAGCATCAGTTTCCGGATATCTAATTTCTTCAATATCAATTTTCAATTCTTTAGCTTTAGGTAATTTATGCTTTGTCATAAAAGCCAAAACTTCATTTTTCAAATTTCTAGCTCCGTCTCCATTTCTTCCAATAATCATTCCTGCTCTTGATGTTTTAATAATTATTTTAAACACCTTTTCATCTCTTTCCATTTCTACTGAAGAAACATAAAAACTACGTAATTTCTTTTCTAAAAATTCTCTTATTAAAACATCTGTTTTTAGTTGTTCTGCATATTTTCCACGCACACCAAACCAACGAGACTTCCAATCTCTTAAAATTCCAATTCTTTGCGCATATGGGTGAACTACATGTGTCATAATATTTTAAATTATATTTTTTAATTATTTTTTAACTTTTGTTTCCTTTTTCTCTACTGCCTTTTCTGTTTTCTCTACCTCTTTTTTAACTTCTTTTCTTTCTTCTAAAACAACATCAATATGACTTGTTCTTTTTTTGTAAGGAAAAGCCCTTCCTTTTGCTCCTGCTCTAAATCTTTTCATAGGAGGACCTTCATTAACTGTAATTTCTTTTATATATAAATCTTCTTTATTTATTTTATTATTATGTTTAGCATTTGCAATAGCAGATTCAACTAATTTTTTCATCACAGCAGAAACTCTTTTGTTTAAAAAAGTAAGTTCTGAAATAACTTTTTCTACTTTCTTTCCTTTTATTAAATTAGCCACCAAACGAACTTTTCTTGGTGATTGTCTATAATTTTTTAATTTTGCTTTAATTTCAGTCATAATTAATTTATCTAAACACTAGCTTTAGCTGCTTTAGCAGCTGTAACTTCAGCTTCCTTTTTCTTTTGTTCTAATTCTTTTTGCATCTTTCCTCCGTGTTTTACGAATTTCTTTGTTGGAGAAAATTCTCCTAAACGATGCCCTACAATATCTTCTGTTATTAAAACTTCAATATGGTTTTTTCCATTATGAACTCCAAAAGTAAAACCTACCATTTCTGGTGAAATCTGACTGGATCTTGACCAAGTTTTTATCACACCTAAATCTTCAGGTTTCTTACCTTCTATTTTTTTTAACAATCTTTCGTCCACATAAGGACCTTTTTTTAATGATCTTGTCATATAAATTTAAAACAGCTCTTAATCACTTGGAGCTTGTTATATATTAACAGAATTTTATTCTATGTCAATAAAAAAATAACTCTTACTTGAATTAAGTAAGAGTTATTTTCTAAAATTTGTCTGTAATTACATCTTTCTTCGTAATCCTTCAATCAAATCAGCTGCTGCAGTTTTTCCTCCTAGTCCAAAGGCTAATCCTAATGCCAAAGAAATAGCAACTATTAGTCCTGTAAACAAAGTTTGAACAAAAGCTGATGCAACTCCTAATTGATAAAGAGCCATCAATATAGCAAATATCCAAATTGCCCATTTAACAGTTGTTCCTAAAAATCCAAATTGAGATTTTTTTATTCCTACAGCTTTTGCTGAACCAACAACAAAATGTTCTGTAGTATCAGCAATAATAGCAGCAATCAAAAGAATAGCTGCGGCTGCAATTACTCTAGGTAGATATAGTAAAACTACTTGTTGTAAGAAAAGATTTACTTGATCAAGTCCTAATACATCAAAAGCAGCTACTGCAAAAACAACAATAACAAACCATTTAATTAAAGCACCAAAGAAATTTCCGGCATTTAAATTAAAACCTGCTTTGTTTAATGTTTTCTCAACGCTAGCGCTTCTCAAAAGTTTATCTACACCTAATGAGCCAATTATTTGAGACACTACTCTTCCAAGCAATGCTCCAACAACCCACCCAATGATAAAGATTATAATCGCAATAATTAAGTTTGGGACAAAGCCCATAACTCCAATCCAAAGACTTTGAAAAGATTGTGACAATACTTCACTCCATGTTTGTAATATCATATTTTTTCTAAAAAATTAAAACTAATAATGAATTATCATCATATACCCAAAACTTAATTGAATGGTCAAAAATCAACCACCAAAGAACCATTGGTTTATGACTTACCGACCTTTATTTTAGTATTAATAAATACCATGTCTATATAATATCATTATATAGGTATAAAAATATATAAAAACTGTGGATAAAACCTAATTTTTCTCTTAAAAATCCAATTTATTTACAATTTTCTTATGAGAATAGTCTAAAATATCTCTTAAAAGTTTATCGTATACTCCTAAGCGATAATTAAAATCAGGAGTTTCTAGTATAAAATATTTTAATTCTTGTCCAATTTCAGATTCTAAAATACTAATAGCTCTTTCCAAATAAGAATTATTTATGTTATCACCGACTATTAATATATCTACTCTACTATCAGGTTCTTGAATAAATACACCTGAAGTAATTATTAATTTAAGAGACCCTCCCCCTTTCAAACGGCCAATTATGTCTTTAGAAGATACAGGACTTCCTTTAATTAATAAATTTTTTAAAGGAGCTAATAAAGAAAAATTTGTATCTAAAATCCACCCACTAGTTTTTTTCTTTTCAATAACTTCTTTTCCTTTTACTTTTTTTGTAATCTCTTTATAAAAAACTCTTTTTTTAATTAAAGATATATTTTCAAAAACTTTTAATTCTTTACGAAGATTCACTAAAGATACTTTTGTTCTTTTTGATATATCAGCATTATCAAAAATAATATCTTCATTAGACAAAAAAAGTCTCATTATTTTTACTTTAGCTGCATTTCCAAATAATTTACTTAAAGTTTCCATAATTTCGAGCGAGGATTTATAAAAACGATTATGATAATAATATGTTTTTATATAATCCGAGCGATGTAATTATATGCTTGCTTCATATAACAATTTAAAATGAGATTTATGCACTCACTTTTATATATTACAAATATAATAACATCTATTTTTTATACCAGCAACAAAAGAGATATTAATACTATACAAATCAACAAAATAAAAAATCCTTG
>JAGLLX010000007.1 GCA_023140255.1 Minisyncoccota bacterium
CAAGGATTTTTTATTTTGTTGATTTTTATTTCAACTCTACTTTTCCTCCTGCTTCTTCAATATCTTTCTTCAAAGCTTCTGCTTCTTCCTTCTTCATATCTTTCTTTAATGAAGCTGGAGCAGCATCAACTAATTCTTTAGCTTCTTTAAGTCCTAGACCCAAAGCTCCTTTAACAGCTTTAATTACTGCGATTTTTGAATCACCAGCTGATGTAAGTTCAACTTCAAATGAAGTCTTTTCTTCACCTGCATCATCTCCTCCTACAGCTGATCCTCCAGCAACAGCTACAGCTGCAGCAGAAACACCAAATTTCTTTTCTAGTAATTTCACTAATTCATGCAAATCAAGAACTGACATTGATTCAATTCCGTCTACTAATGCTTTGAATTTTGCAGGAACTTCTACTTCTTCTCCTTCATCAGCCTTAACTTCTTCAGTAGGAGTTTTTTCTTTAACTTCCTCAACTAGAGCTTCTGTAGCTTCAACTTCTTCCACTACATCTTTTGTTTCTTTTTCGTCTGACATAATATTTTAGTTATTTAGGTTGTTAGTGGAAAATCGCTTTGCGATTTTTCTCTCTTGATTCTTAAATCTTAAATCCTAAATCTGAATTATTTTAATAATTTATGCTTCTTTCTTTTCTGCTATTTTGCTCAAAGCAGTCACAAAACCTTGAATTGGTGAATTTATAAGATTTACAAATTGTCCCTTCAAAATTTGAGGTGCTGGGATTTGTGCAATAGAAAGCATCTTTTCTTTATCTACAAAAGATCCCTCAAAGATACCTCCTAAAATAGCAATATTTTCTTGGTTCTTTTTTTGAAATTCATATACTCCTCTAGCTGGAGCAATTGAATCCTTACCATAAGCTAAAGCCAACTCTCCTTCTAGTTCAGGCATATTACCTTTAACAGAAAAATTATCTAAAGCTTTTCTAATAAGAGATTTCTTAATTACTGAATATGAAGAATCTTCATCTCTAAGGTTATTACGCAACTGAGTAGTATCAGCCACATTTAATCCTTTAAAATTTACAAAAACAACTGACTCAGAATCTTTTAAAATTCCTTGTGCTTTTTCATAAATTTCTTTTTTTCTATCTTTATTTATTGCCATATTTTTAATTTACCTAATCAATTTAATTCATTGATTTAAGATTAAATTTAAAAAAGTCTTGAATAATATAATCAAGACCCAGAGAAAAACACATTTATATATTCTATATATTTAGCGCTTCGACCTAAATAGGGTTTATAATAAAGAAAGTCTTTAAAACCTATTTTCTCTGATCTTTACAAAGCATATAATAAAGGATTTTGAATAAAAAAACAAGGGGTTTCAAGCGAACTTGAAACCCCTTTTGAACGTTTACTTCAAAATATTTGCTAACACGACTTCCGTATTGGAAGTCATGTTCTGCTGAATCTGTTCAGTGTCAACATACATTGAAAATCCAGCAACCGAAACTGCACAAAACAAGAACAAACAACATAAATACTTCATAACTTTCTCCCTTTTTTAAAATTTTGTTTTTTAGGAAGCCCCACGACTTCCTTACTTTCTATTTTAACTATATCACATTCTCTTGTATTTGTCAAGCTCTTCTAAAAATAAGAAAACCCGCTAAACCAGAAAACGAATTTTCTAATTTAGCGGGGATAGGGTTAAATAAAAGGAGAATCTATCACTTCCCCTCTGGTAAGATCAAACAACCCCGAAGCCCATATAAATGAACCTTTTATACCTGAAAGAGTTTCAAACTCTTTCTCTGAAAGAATATGAATGGGCTCAGCATTGTCTCCAGCACCAGAACTAAAACATAGATTCTTCTCAAGATTTACATAAAGCAAAAGCTCTGTAACCGTAGCATTCCTCTTTGGTAACAATCCCCAAACTTGCTTCAAGAGATCCTTATTTATACAGACAAAAAATTTTTCTCCCTCCGTAATGATGGCTGGAAATGTCCCCATTAATCCATGTTTAAGCCGTAAAAAATATCCTTTTTTGAGCTTATAACCACTCAAATCTTCTCTCATCACCTCTCCTAAATTCTTAGGTATTGTCATCTTAACTTCTCCTATCAAACTATAATGTTATCCGTCAAAAAAACAGTCTTTTGAGACCACCAGAACAACTCTTCTGAAAGAAGATCTGCTTCGTACCTTGTTAAAATACGAATTGAGCTTATTTTTCCAAAACCCACATTATAGCATTTTCTTTCACGATAATTTGCATAAATATGCATGTCTATAATTTCCGAACATCTTCTGGGTAATAAACCCCAAACAGTCTCTATTAAATCTCTGTTTAAACATACGAAGGGTTCATCTTCTAAAAGAGCTGGAAAAAAACCAATATCACTGACCAGCTTTAATAGATGTCCTTGCATCAATTTATATCCATTCCATTCTGTTGCTTCTGTATAATCCTTGAATAATTGCATTTTAAACTCCTCCTTTTTTAATGTTTTAAATAAAGATAAATCCCCAAATTTAACTTAACTTTCTGACAATAACATACCTTATTATAAGCAATATGTAAAGGTTTAATATAATGCAAAAAAGCTTTAAGATATATCTTAAAGCTTTTTAACCAAAAATTAACTTAAACCACCTGATGCTCAACCAAAATAAGTTCGTCTAAGATCCTGTATCGTGGTAAGCCGCCTGGAAGCAACGGCCACACTTCTCGAGAATTCTGGAAAGAAACCTTACCAATGGCCAAGCCAAGTTGAAATAATTGCTCCATCATAGTACCAATACAAGTCCATTGCTTACCATTTTTGTCATAATAAGCATCCTTGAACGGAGCACCTTCAATTTCTCGAAATTTATCAGGCAATTCATCCAGCATCTCTATGATTTCATTCTGATACTCTATAATTCTTCTCGGATGAAAACCAACACTTGAATGAATACCTTGAGCAGGAACATATGAACCAACAGACTCCCCACTCTTAAAGATACAATCCATAAAAATAGACTCAACCCTTTCTTTTGTAAGAACTTTTTCCATTTCAACCCCCTTTTTTTGTAAAATAAGTTATAAATAAGAACCTCTATCTAAAAAATAGAATACAGTATTTATAATTTATTGTAAAGGGTTTTAAATACCAAAAGGGCGAGGCTAAAGCCTCGCCCTTTTATATTCTATATTTAAAGATTCTACTGACTAACAGTAGCTATTTGACTTTCATTAATCTCAACAATGTCTTCGTCCATTCTTTCCAACATTCTTCCTGCTTCTCTTAAAATTAAAGCAAGTCTTTCTAATTGAGGACTATGAGGAGTTTCAGGAGTCATTATTCCAACACCTTCTTGTGTATTAACAATTTCTGCGTTAACACCATCTCCTTGTTGTTCAGCGTCTAGTGATGTTTCGTCATCTTGAACACTACCGTCTCCTCCTAAAAATTGACCTCCTTGATATCGATTATAACCTACCATGATTATCGCCATCAAAACTAAACCAGTCAAGATTCCCATCAAATACTTTTTATCTTTTAAAAGTGTTTCTTCCATGATTTTTTATGTTAAATTAATAATTACTATATTAAACCACGATATACTAATCAGTATAGTAATCAAAAGCAAAAAGTCAATGCTTTTTGCATATATTTACCAATTATCTAAACTAGACATTGATTGAGCTCCTATAAATTGGACATTATCATTCTTATCTACAGGAGCAGTCTGCTCATCTGCAAAAATAGACCAAGTGTTATAGGAATAAATAATATTTTCTAGATTTAACGGAGATTGAACCCCGTAGGTATTATAATAAGCAGTAGCCCTGTCTAAATACCTAAATTCTGCATTTTTGATAGTTGAAGTTGCTGAATGTAAATTAATTCCTCCTTTTTTAGTAATAGTACTGCTTGCAACTAACCCATCATTATAAACATCGACTCCATCACTATCATCCTCAGCAGAAGTAAATATTACAGGATTTCCTAAAACCCCATTTATATTTAATTCTCCCATAATATTTACACTACTATTTTTAAATTTAAAGACCGAACCTGCCTCTATAGACAAAGAAGTATCTTTCATGATTTCTATACTTTTTTCTACTACATAAGGTAAGGGGTTTTGAGTTAAAATAGTATTAAAACCAACCTTTGTAATATAACCACAAGCTTGAATTCCATTTTTATCATTCCCTGATCCACTGTTATTCGCTACCTCAAACGAAAAAGACCCATTTAAAATCAACGGGAAAGATTTTTCGTTACTATTATTATTTTTAAAAGTATTTGATTTAACAATAGATCCTTGAGTATCAAATAAACCTAAGCCGATTTGGTTATAATTAAAATCAGAATTTTCAACAGAAATATCCCCCCTTAAAGCTACTAGCCCATAATATGCATTGTTAAATGTTTGACTATAATCATTATAAGCTACGTATGATTTATTATTTTGAAAAATACATGAATCTATATTTAAAATAGACGTATCTGCATATAATCCACTACTATAAGAATTTTCAAAAGTAGAATTATTAAAATTAGCGGTAGCTTTGTCTACAATAAGCATTGCTGTTGGATAAGTAGTGTAGAGTCTATGTCCCCCATATTTAAAAATTGTATTATTAAACTCAGAACCTATACTTCCTGCAGTTAAAATTAACTGTGACCAAAAATTATTAAGTTCTCCTGGGCAAGTACTAGTGGCTGTACCAGAAATACAAACTCCATCACCATTAGTATCTCCTCCAATATCATCGCCAAAAGTAGTAAAAATAACAGGTTTAGTGACTGATCCGTTTGTCTTTACAGTACCATTAACCTTAATTTCTGCGCTACCACTACGATTAATTGTTTTAATAACAACACCTTCTTCAACTACTAAAGTCTTCCCTAGCTGAACAGTTAAACCATCACTCATAACGATATAAGGAGAATTATCTTTTGTGATAATTTTGTCTGAATCCAGAACTCCGTTCTTGGCAATTTTATAATTAATACTATTCCTAGCTTTGGGTGTTCCATTTATTCTATTTCCATTAGCATCTTCTCCTTTAAATAATGGAATTAATATTGCAGACAAATCCCAATTATCAGTATTATTTCCTGAAGAATTATAATCATATCTTTCTAAAGATCTATTTCCATCTTTGTAAATCCAATTACCTGCAAAAGGAGCTTGATCAATAGTTGTGGTTGCTTGATTAGGTTTTTTATAAGCAAGAATTAAATGTTCTCCACCATTACCTAAGCCTGTGCCAAAATTAATAACAAAATCAGCTTTAATATTACTGATAGTAGTATCATCTGTTCTTTCAATCAAATAATAAGATTTTGCTTCAATAATTTTATCTATTGCGTTTGCAAAATACAGATCAGGAGATCCATCTTGTGAATATAAAATCCAGTCTTCTAAATTGATATCTTCATCTGAACGATTATATAATTCAATCCACTCATCATAAACAGAAGCATCAGTTCCTGCCCAAGCTATTTCATTTATAACTACTGGCATTTGATTTATTTTTACTATTTGAGTAGAAGTCGCAGAAGTATTGCCATTTTTAGCTACTGAGGCTACTGAGAATTCATAATCTTCTTCGTTTAGATTTGTAACTTGTGTGCTTGTGGCTGTAGTTGTAGAAAAAACTCCATTATTCTTAATATTAAAATAAGCAAAGTCTGAACCAGAAGCTGTGGTTGACCATAATATATCTAATGTAGTTGTTGCAACTAAACAAGAGTTGTTTGAAATTGAATTATCACACTGAGAAACATCTAGTGACACATCTGGGGTAAAAGTATCAATAAAAAGAGTTTTTGTGTTTGCTTGTGAAATATTCCCTTGATTATCACTAGCAAAGAAACTTAGGGTAGTCGTTCCTTGGTTAAAATTATTTAAAGTAAGTTTCCAAGTATTGTTATTTAATACCGTAGTTGTAGCAGATGAAAAATCAGTTGAAATAGTCTGAGTTGATGACGCTGTACCTAAAAATTCTATTGTTGTTGAAGTAAATGTCTGGGAAAAATCTATTGGATCGGTTATTTGAGGAGAAGAAATTGCTGTTGATATTGCTTGGGTAGTTTGAGTAGCAGCTCCACCGCTACCTCCCCCTCCACCAAAACCAGGATTATAATCTATATCATTTTTATTATTTTTTTTGTTTTTTTCAGGAGATTTTTCTGGTTCTTTTTTATCAAATGGTGGTTTCTTTTCTGGTTTTTTGGGGATTAAAACAAGTTCAGGATTTTGACCTTCAAAATTATCTATACCTCGTTCTGTTCTACCTATCATTTTTTCTGCTTCTCTTAAAATTAAAGCTAATCTTTGCAATTCAGGGCTTCCAGGATCTTCAGGTTTTGGTTCTTTGTTGGGAGGGTTTTGCTCCGCAAAACCCTCTGCTCCAACGTCCATATTAGCCAACAAATCTTTTCTATTTATTTTAGCAATACTTCTATTTATATTTGCAAAAGCTGTTGAAAAAAATCCTGTTAATTTAGAAAAGCCATCTTTAATATTAATTGTAAGTTTACGGAAAGCACTGGTATTTTTATTTAATAAAGCTAAACTTTCTTTTTCTTTTTCTACCTCATCAAAAAACAATTTAATTACTCCTGCTCCGTGTAAAACAGCTTGTTTTGAGAGGATTTGCCAGTAGTCTTGGAGGATTAGTTTGTTTTTATCTTTAATTTTATAAATAACTTCTTCTATTTTTCCTAATTTATTATACAAATAATCAATTTTAACTAATTTAAAATTTTCATCTTTAATTTTTCTATACCCAAAAATTACACCTGTTTGTTTATCTATCCTTTCAAAATCAACCACCGGCTCTGTATATCGTCTAAAACGAATTTCATTATTTACAGTATCTTTAGAAAAGAAATTCTTATTAGTAAAACCTGCCATTGAATCAAAATAAGTATCTACATTATCAAATAAAATCTCTTTTTCTTCTTCTAAAATTAAAGAAATATCTCTTATATTATCTTTAGTAAAATTACTAGTATAATCTTCATAAGGAGAAGGATCCCAAATTGGGTGATCATCATTCCTAACATGAGCAGGTACTGACATATCTTGAATTAAATGCAAAACATGTCCCAAAGCTTCCAAAGCTCTTTCTTTATCATTATGCACATAATCAAAAATAGCTCTTTCCCAAGAATAATCAGGCTTAGCACTAAATAAATCTTTGGTAATTCCTATCCCTGCTACATTTACCGCTCCCATTTGCATTATAGTATCTTGAGACCATTCTTTAGCGTTCAAACTTAATGTAATTATTCCAAAACTTAAAGCATCTTTATAAATAGGATCGTAAAAATGATTAAGGCAACGGGATTCTGGAACATCTTCTTCAAGACTTCCTAGCATCAGTTTTTCTTTTTCCTCATCAGCTAATTTTAAATCAGGATATTGATAATTAAATAACTCAATTGTTTCTTTAGTTAAAGCTGGATGAGTAGTAATATTATTATAAGCTTCAATACTAAAAACAGGAATCAATATGATTCCTGTTAAAGTTAAAATAAATATTACATACTTTCTAATTTCCATATATCAGTTTCTTTGTTTTTTATAAATCCTGAAATCAAAATATCCTTATCATTAAACCTTCCCCTTAATTCATATTCATCAAATGTATCGTTATATGAAGTTGGGTTGGCTGTATTCAAAACTTCCAAATAACTATCAATTTCACCCACACTTAAACTCAATAACTCCCCCAACTCCTTCTTCTGATCCTTCAATACAAAATATTTACTGGCTAATTCAAAATCACTCTTTTCCAAAGCTTGTATATATAAATCCAGAGTTTCTTCTGGAGTTTCACCACCATAATTATCTTGCTTATCAAATTCTTCCTTATATTTTATATAACCCTTCTCGTAATCTACAATTCTTTCTTGATAACTCAACAAGCTTTCTCCAAATTTTTTATTCGGATAAGTTATTTCACCATTTTCATCAAATTCTAATTTGAATTCAAATTCTCTATTTTGATAATAATAAATTCCACCAATTATTAAAACCAATACTAAAACCACAATTAAAGGACTTTTGTATTTTTTAAAATCTATATTATTCATAATTTAATTTTATTAATAGTAGACATCCGATGTCTACTATTATTTTTTATTTAAATATTAAAAAACAAGTTTGGATTAAGCTTGTTCTGCTGCTAAATTTTCTATTGGGTTAATATCTTCTTTTAAATCACTGCTTCCGCTAATATAAACCAAAACTCCTAGAGATACGATTAAAATAAACACAAAACCACTTATAAACTTAAAAGATGTCTTATTCATGGCTATATTATACCTTTAATTCTACACCAAAAAACCTTAATAACCTGTGGATAACTAAAATCTTTAGTAACCCGGTTACCAAAGATTTTAGTTTAACTTTTCTATTAACAAATCTTCATCTAAGTTAACATTTATATCAATCCTTCTTTCTATAATTCCATCAGCTACACTTTCTGCAAATTCTTTATAATCTTTGATGTTTTTATATC
>JAGLLX010000008.1 GCA_023140255.1 Minisyncoccota bacterium
AAAACAGGAAACGAAAACGACGGAACAATTCACGGAGCAACATATACAACAGACCAAATGGGACAATCAAACAGAGCTATGAGTTTTGATGGAGTGGATGATTATATAGATTTAGATATAGATATTCCTGCGACAGTAACAATTTCTGCATGGGCAAAATCTGATAATGTTGTTGATGATATGCTCTGGTGCATAGGAAATACCGGGAGTGGTGGCCCTGATTTATTTTTTCATCAAGACCTAATAAGTCTTAACACTTGGGATGGTAGTGGTAACTCATTTTGTAGTATGCCTTCTGCAAGTTTTTTAGCAGAGTGGCATCTTTATACTACAATAATAGAATCAGGTAATACAAAATTATATATAGACAATGAATTGTGTGGAACTGCAGATTATAAAGATCCAACAAATACAAGTTTTGCTATTTCTTCAAGTAATAGTTATGACTGGGACGGCTCCATCTCAGATGCCCGTATCTACAAAGGAGCATTGGATGCAGATGAAATACAATCTCTTTACGAACAATATCGTCCAAAAACACAAGTAAGTAATTTACAGAAAGGTCTAGTCGGGCAGTGGGCTTTGGATTCGGAAAGTCTAAAAAGTTCTACAATCACAGGAGACAAAACCCCATACGAAAACGATGGAACTATTAGTGGTGCAATCTTAACCACAGACCAAATGGGACAATCAAATAGAGCTATGAGTTTTGATGGAACTGATGATTATGTTTCTATAGGTGATAATGATGTTTTTGATATAAGTGAAGAAATAACAATTAGTGCTTGGATAAAGCCAACTGCTTTTCCTAGCAGAGGAGGAATACTTGTTGATCGTATTTCAAATAGTACTACTGGATATTTATTTACAACAGTATCATCTGGTTTATCATTTGGTTCGTATAATGGATCTTCTTGGGATAATGTTTTAGATACTTCGAGTGGTGAATTAACATTAAATGAGTGGCAATATGTAGTAACAACTTTTAAGTCTAATGATCAAGCAGTAATTTATGTTAATGGTCAATCAGTTGCTTCTAAGTCTGTGTCAGGATCAATGTATATACCCACAACTCATAATATAGTTATTGGAAGAGAGGCTTATCCTGAGGGATCTCAGTTTTTCAATGGTTCAATCTCCGACGTCCGCATCTACAACAGAGCCTTAAACACAACTGAAATAAATGATCTCTATCATTCATATAGACCTAAAATATCTCCAGGATCTCTACAAAAAGGACTAGTAGGTTCTTGGCCTTTAGATACAGAGAGTGAAAAAACAAAACAAGGAGGTTTTGATGTATCTACAGCTGTTTATGATTCTGTTTTTTCTGTTTCTGGTCAGACTACAAGTGCTAAAGGACTTGCTTTTAATACAGACGGATCAAAAATGTTTGTTAGTAGTTATACTGAAAAAGCGGTTCATGAGTATCATTGTTCAACAGATTTTGATGTATCTACTTGTTCCCATGATTCTAGTTTTGGTGTATCTAGTTATATAACAGAACTTTGTGGAATTGCTTTCAACACAGATGGTACAAAATTATTTGCTGTTGATTTTTATTCAGCAAACGATATTAGTGAATTCCACTGTACAACTGGTTTTGATGTTTCTACTTGTTCTTATGATTCTGCTTTTGGTGTGGGAGGACAAGATGGAAATCCTAGAGGAATGGCTTTTAATACAGAAGGTACAAGAATGTTTGTTGGTGGCACCACTGGAGATAATATTTATGAATACCATTGCTCAACTGGTTTTGATGTTAGTACCTGCTCTTATGACTCCACTTTAAGCATATCTAGTCAAGACGGATCTGCTCATGGAATTACCTTTAATACAGATGGTTCAAAAATGTTTATTGTTGGGAATATTGGGAATGATGTAAACGAATATCATTGTTCAGCAGCTTTTGATGTCAGTACCTGTTCTTATGATTCTATTTTTTCTGTAGCGAGTCAAGAAACAGACCCTCAAGGACTAGCTTTCAACATAGATGGTTCAAAAATGTTTGTTGTTGGAAATGTAGGGAATGATATAAATGAATACCACCTAGACCCTCCAGTCTCAATCACAGGAGACAAAACCCCTTATTCAAATGATGGAACAATAACAGGACCAACATCAACAACAGGAAAAGATGGAGAGTCTGATGGAGCTTTGAGTTTTGATGGGGTTGATGACAATATAGATTTAGGAGATGCTGATGAATTAGATTTTGAAAGAACAGATGCTTTTAGTATTTCTATTTGGTATAAAGGAACTGATACAAGTGGGGCTGTTATATCTAAAATGAATGTAGCTAATGATTATCAAGGTTATGATGTTTATATAACAGGTGGATATATTAAATCGCATATTATTAGCACTTGGCCAACTAATGCTTTAGCTGAAACTGGAACATTATACATAGTAAATGATAATGAATGGCACCATTTGGTTATAACTTATGACGGATCAAGTGATTCCAATGGTTTAAAACTTTTTGTTGATAATAAAGAAGAGACTACAGTTATCCAGTATGATTTATTATCAGCCACAATTTCCAATTCAGTTTCAAACAGAATTGCATCAAGAAGTAGTGGTTCAGCAGCAACAGGTACTTATACTAGTGGTTCAATTTCTGATGTAAAAATATACGACAGAGCCTTAAGCGCAGAAGAAGTTGATTTGCTTTATCATAGGAGATAAGAAGGAAAAGAAAAAGGGCGAGAGCGAAGTATTTTTTAAAAACCTATTCTTTGATAATTTACCTCGTTTCTAACTTATTATGTTATTATGCATAATAACATAATAAATATAAATAATTATGAAATTTACAGAAAAACAAATAAAATTACTAGAACTATTTTCAAAGGCTATTGCTAATAAAACAAGAATTAGAATTTTAATTCTAATTGATAAAAAACCAAAACTTAATGTTGACGAAATTTTAAGTATTTTAAAATTAAACTACCAAACAGGAGCAGTGCATATTCAAAGATTAGAAAAAGTAGGTTTTATATACAAAAAATATAAAGGTTTATCGGTAGAACATATTATTACAAAAAGAGGTAAATATTTTTTAATTTCTTTTGAAAAAGTTTTAACCTTAAAAGAATAAGAGTATTATGTTATTATGCATAATAACATAATTAAAAAATCACCTTGTGTTTTAAATACAAGGTGATTTTTTAAAATTCTATTTTTAAACTAACTCAAAGTCTATATTTTGTTTGTCTATATTAGTACTCACTAATTTTACTTTTATTTGGTCTCCTAATGTATATTTTGTTTTTGTCTTTTGACCAACTAAACAATAATGTTTAATATCTAATTGATAGTAGTCATCCTTCAAAGATCTTAACCCTATCATTCCTTCAGCTCCGTTTTCTATTTGAACATAAACTCCCCATTTAGTGATACTTGAAATCACGCCTTCAAATTCTTGTCCAATTTTATCTGACATTAACTCCACGAATTTATATTTAGTAGAAGCTCTCTCTGCATTTACTGCAGCAATTTCTTGTTGGTTAGATTTAGCTGTTAACTCTTTATATTTTTTAATTGATCTTGGAGAAAGATTGTCTCCAGCTAAATATTTTTTCATTAAACGGTGTACCATCATATCTGGATATCTTCGGATAGGGGAAGTAAAATGAGTATAATAATCAAAAGCTAACCCAAAATGTCCGATATTATTTATAGAGTAAATAGCTTTTGCCATTGATTTCAGTGCGGCTTTAGCAATTAAGTTTTCTTCAGGTAAATCTTCTGTTTTTTCTAATAAAGTGTTTAGTTCTTTTGAAGAAATTTTATTATCTTTAATATTTAAGCGAAAACCGATTGTTTTTAAGAAATCTGATAATTCATGAATTTGATCTACTTTAGGTACATCATGAATACGATAAATAAAGGGTAAATCAATATTTAATTCCTGTTCTTTTTTATGAATATAACCAGCAACTTCTTTGTTGGCTAAAAGCATGAAGTCTTCAATCAATTCATTTGTTTCCATTATTTCTTTTTCAAAAACACCAATCGCTTTTCCGTGTTCGTCTAGTGTGAATTTGTATTCACTTCCTCCAAAAGAAATAGCTCCTTTCTGAGTTCGTTCTTTTCGTAAAATTAAAGCTAAATCATTTAAAGTTTTTAACTCTTTATAAAATTCACCTTTTTGAGTATCTAGGCTTTCTTGGGCATTTTTGTAAGTAAATCTTTTATCAGAATGAATTACTGTTTCTCCAAACCAACTTTCTTTAACCTCGGCATTTTTATCCATGATAAAAACAGCAGAATAAGTTAATTTATCTTCATTAGGATTTAAAGAACATAGATCATTTGAAAGTATTTCAGGGAGCATTGGTATTGTTCTGTCTACTAAATAAACAGAAGTACATCTTTCTGTGGCTTCATTATCAATTTTTGAATTAATAGGAACATAGTGAGTCACGTCAGCGATATGAACACCTATTTCAAAATCACCATTTTCTAACTCTTTAAATGAGAGAGCATCATCAAAATCTTTAGCATCATCTGGATCAATAGTGAAAGTGGTATGATCTCTAAAATCTCTTCTCTTTGAAATTTCTTCTTTAAAAGATTTTAAAGCTTTGTTTTTTATAACATCAGCCTCTGTTTCAACTCCATCAGGGAAATTAGGGTCAAAACCTCTCTCGTATAGAATTGATTGCATTTCTGTTTCGTTATCTCCTTTATGTCCGAGTATTTTAATTATTTCTCCTTGAGGGTTTTCTTTAGGATTATTCCATTCAGACATCTTTACTAAAATTTTTACATCTTTGATCGGAATTTCGTTAGACATAATTAAATCTAAACGAGGATAAAATTTCATGTCATCAGTTACAAGAAAATATCCTGCATTGTCTTTTCCTAAAGTTCCTACAAAATTTGTTTTTGATCTTTTAATTATTTCAGTTACTTTTGCTTCTTTATTTTTACCTCTCGCTGTTATTTTGATTTTCACAGTATCTCCGTTTAAAGCTGTGTTTAAGCTAAAATCTGAAATTTCAATATCTTCTTTTTCCATTTTTAAAAAACCTCTTTTTTTAGCGGTTACAATAATATTTCCTTCTAGAAAATTTTCTGTTTTTTGATCTTTATTTTTTCTATTCATCCCGTTAGAGATAATTTACACAAGGTAAATAATATCTTAATTTAATTGTTAATTTTTAATTCCCGTCAAATCTCTAACGGGATTCATACGTAGCTGATTATAAATCAAAAGATAAAAAATTGAAAGTAAAAAGAATTATTTACTTACTATTTAAGTAAATAATATATGGGTGAATTGTGGATAACTATAGTTGCTCAGTGGGAGATAGTGTTATAGAATATATATCAAGTGGGAGAGAGTGGAAAATTCCTAAAAAACCAAAATATTATGTTAATTGGAGAATACACACATACATTAGATTTAAAGAAAAGGGTATCATTACCTGCTAAATTTCGCGCTGTGATGGGAAAAACAATGATATTAGCAAAGGGCTTAGATCATTGTATTTCTGTTTACACTCCAAAAGGATGGAAAGATGTGATGGAAACATTACCTAAATCAATACAAGAAGATCCTAGAAGGTATAAAAGACATATGACTAGTGGTGCTTCAGATGTAAATTTAGATTCTCTCGGAAGGATTTTAGTGCCAGATTTTTTGAAAACTTATGCAAAATTGAAAGTCAGAGTTGTTTTAGTAGGAGTAGGGGATCATATAGAAATATGGGACGAAAAGACTTGGAAAGCTTATAGAGATAAAAGTGAAAATTCAGTAGAAATGTTAGCAGAAAAATTAGGAGAAAATGGATTTGTTGTTTAATTATATGTCAGAAAATAAAACAATTCATAAGCCGGTTCTTTTAAATGAAGTAATAGAAGGGTTATTTTTACAAAAAGACGATATCGTTCTTGATGGAACTGTTGGTGGTGGTGGATATTTAACAGAAATTTGTTCTAAGTTAAATGGTAAAGGAACAGTGATTGGTTTAGATCAAGATAAATTAGCCTTAGCAAGAGTAGAAAAAAATCTTTTACCGAAAATTAAATGCAATTTACATTTAGTTAATAAAAATTTTAGGAATTTAGATTTAGCTTTAAATAATTTAGGAATAAAAAAAGTTGATAAAATTGTTTTTGATTTAGGAATAAGTTCTGATCAATTAGATAATTCAGGAAGAGGTTTTTCTTTTCAAAAAGATGAGCCGTTGATTATGTCTTTAAAGAAAGATTTAAGTGAAAGTGATTTAAATGCTAGTGAGATAGTAAATACATGGGAAGAAGAAAACCTAGCAGATGTTATTTTTGGCTACGGAGATGAAAAATTCTCAAGAAAGATTGCAAAAGAAATTTGTAAATCCCGAAAAGAAAAAAAGATAGAGACTACTTTTGAGTTAGTTGAAATAATCAAAAGGGCAGTTCCAAAATGGTATTTATTTAAAAAAACTCATTTCGCTACTAAAACCTTTCAGGCTTTACGGATTACTGTAAATGATGAGATAGGGTCGTTAAAAGAGGGTTTGGTAAAAGGTTTTGATCGTTTAGGGGTAGGAGGGCGATTCGCGGTAGTATCTTTTCATTCTTTAGAGGAAAAAGTTGTAAAAAGTTTTTTTAAAGAATTAAAAAAAGAAGGAACTTGTATTTTAATAAATAAAAAACCAATTATTCCAAGTAGCGAAGAGATAAAAGAGAATCCTCGTTCTAGGAGTGGAAAATTAAGAGTAATAGAAAAAATATAATGCAAACAGCAGTATCAAAATTAAATAAGTTAAATAAAAAGAAAATTTTCATTTTTTTGGTTTTTAGTGTTGCTTTGCTTTTAAGTTCTTACATTTATTTAGTTCTTCAAACCACTGTAAATATAGCAACTTATAGAAATATGCAAGAAGAAATAATAAGTTTAGATTCTTATATCGGAGATTTAGATTTTGAACGTATTTCTTTGAAGAAAAATATAAATTTAAATATGGCAAAAACTTTAGGTTATACCGAAGTTTCTTATATTAACTTTGTGGATAAGAGTCTTACAGGTAAAAAACTTTCTTTAGTTGGAACTAATAATTAAAAATAAAAGATAGGTATAATTCTTGTATTTGGATTATATAAATATGAAAAAAAATAACTCTTTATTTAGAATAAAATTATTATATGCAGGATTTTTTCTGTTTTTCTTTGTTTTAGTATGCCAGTTATATATGATACAGGTTGTAAAAGGGGAAGATTACGAGCAGAAGGCTAATAACCAATATATTAGCCCTCAATATATTTTTAATAGGGGAGATATTTATTTTGAAGATAAAAATGGAAAAGAAATTTCAGCAGGAATTACTCGTTCAGGTTTTCAGTTAACTATAAATCCAAATTTGATTGAAGATCCTGAAGAAGTTTATTCTAAATTATCTAAAATTATAGAGATAGATAAAGAAGATTTTATTTATAGAGCAGAAAAAAATGATAGTTATGAAGTGATTAAAAAACATATTATAGATGACAATATTTCGCAGCAAATAAAAGATTTAAAATTAGAGGGTGTTTTTATGGAACTAGATACTTGGAGATTTTATCCTGGTGATAAATTAGCTTCACATGTGTTAGGTTTTGTTGGATATAATGAAGATAGCCTTGAAGGAATATATGGTGTAGAAAATTATTATAATTATCTTTTAGATAGAAAATCCAAAAATCTTTCTGTTAATTTTTTTGCAGAAATTTTCTTAAATTTATCTGATGTTATTTCTGGAGATGTTGTTGAGAAGGAGGGAGATATTATTTTAACGATAGAACCAAGTGTTCAAGATTATTTAGAGAGTGTTTTAAAAGATACAGCTGAAAAGTGGAAAACAGATTTAGCTGGAGGAATTATTATTAATCCTAATAACGGAGAAATTTATGCAATGGGTCTTTTCCCGGGTTTTGATTTAAATAATTTTTCAAAAGCTGAAAAAGGGGTTTTCTTTGGAAATCCTTTAGTCGAAAATGTATACGAAATGGGTTCTATTATTAAGGCATTGACGATGGCTATTGGTTTAGACACAAAAGCAGTTACCGCGGAAACTACTTATAATGATAAAGGGACAATGGTTTTAAACGGAAGATCTATTTCAAATTATGACGGTAAGGCAAGGGGGGTAGTTTCTATGCAAGAAGTCTTAAACCAATCATTAAATATGGGGGCCACTTTTATTGAACAAGAAGTGGGGAATGAAAAATTTCTTCAATATCTTTTAGATTTAGGTTTTGGGGAAGAAACAGGAATAGATTTACCCAATGAAACTTATGGTTTAATTTCTAATTTAGAAAGTAATCGTGATATTGAATATGCAACTGCCTCTTTTGGACAGGGAATAGCTATTACTCCAATAGAAACCGTAAAAGCTCTTTCAGCTTTGGCTAATGGCGGAATTTTAATAACACCACATTTAACTAAAGAAATTAAATATGGATTTATTTCGTCTGATAAAATTTCTTATCCGGATGATGAACGAATCTTTAAAGAAGAAACTAGTAAGGAAATTAGCAGAATGTTATCAGTTGTTGTGGATGAGGCTTTGCTAGGAGGAACTGTAAAATCAGAAGATTATAGTATTGCAGCTAAGACAGGAACAGCCCAGATGGCAAAAGAAAGTGGAGGGGGTTATTATGAAGATAAATACTTGCATAGTTTTTTTGGGTATTTCCCTGCGACTAAGCCTGAATTTTTAATTTTCTTATATATAATAGATCCTAAGGAAGTAAAATATGCTTCACACACATTAACATATCCTTTTATGGACATTTTTAATTTTTTAAGTAATTATTATGAAGTAATCCCAGATAAAAAAATAGAAAGTAGTAATTAACTATTTAACATTATTTAATATATAAAATAATTATTGTGAAAAATTTATTTAAAATAATAATAATCAGTATTCTTCAATTAGAAGCAAGATTGGTTTTAAAAAAATATAAACCTAAGATTGTGGCTGTTACAGGTAGTGTTGGAAAAACTACTACCAAAGATTCTATATATGGAGTTTTAGACTCAGCTTTTTTTGTAAGGAAAAGTGAAAAATCATTTAATAGTGAAATTGGAATTCCTTTAACTATTTTGGGTTGTGAAAATGCTTGGAGTAATCCTTTTTTGTGGATTAAAAATATTTTTAAAGGTTTGGCTGTAATCTTGTTTAAAAACCATTACCCAAAATGGTTAGTATTAGAAGTAGGAGCTGATACCCCGGGAGATATTGAAAAAGCTGCTAAGTTATTAAAACCTGATATTGTAGTAATGACTCGTTTTGCTAAAATTCCTGTTCATGTAGAATTTTTTGAATCACCACAAGATTTAATAAATGAGAAAAAAAAGTTAGCTAAGTATATGAAAGAAGATGGAATTTTAATTTTTAATAATGATGATGAAGATATGGTTTCTATAAAAATTCCCACAGAAGCTCAAAAGATTTCTTTTGGTTATAAAGAGGGTTCTGCCATTCAAGGTATGAATGCTAAAATTTTATATAAAGATGGAATTTTAACAGGACAAAATTTTAGAGTAGAATATTCAGGAACAAGCGCTCCTATAACTTTAAATGGAATTGTTGGGAAAGCTCATACTTTTTCTGCTTTGGCAGCGATAGCTGTAGGAGCTTCTCAAAATTTAAATATTGCTCAAATTTCAAGTGTTTTGGCAAAAAAATACAAAACTCAACCTGGAAGAATGAAAATTTTAAAAGGAATAAAAAAGACTACTTTGATTGATGATACATATAATTCTTCTCCCGTTGCTTCTATGGAAGCTCTTGAGACTATGAGATTACTAGAATTAAAAGTAGGTGGTAGAAAAATTGTTGCCTTAGGTGATATGTTAGAATTAGGTAGGTTTTCTTCTGAAGAACATAAGAAATTAGGAGAAATGGCAGTTTGTTGTGATGTTTTGGTAGTTGTAGGTTTAAGAGCAAAAAATATTATGGAAGGAGCTATTACTGGAGGAATGAATAAGAAAAAGATTTATTCATTTGAAAAATCAGGAGAAGCTGGTCAGTTTTTACAAAATGAAATTGAAGAAAATGATGTTATTTTAATAAAAGGATCACAGTCTATAAGAATGGAAAAAATAACTGAAGAAATAATGGCAGAACCTGAAAAGAAGAAAGAATTGTTAGTACGACAAGAAAGAGAGTGGTTGTTAAGATAAAATATTAAAATTAAAACCGCTTAATTAAAAGCGGTTTTTTTATTGAATCCTTTATCCTAATAAATGTTCAACAGAAGTTAAGATTGTTTTTTTACTGATTTCCCGAACTTCTTCTCTTCGTATTCCGGAGTCTATTTCCGAAATTATTTTTTGGAGCTCCTTGTTAACTTTTTTTATTTCTGGTGAAATTCCTAACTTTTCAAATTTTCCAGTTATAATTTCAATTATCTTTTTCTCTGAAACTGTCATCTCTACCTCCATTGAATAGTTAATAATTTACAACTTTGCGTATTCTAACATCTTTTCCTGTGTTTGGCTAGATAAAGAAATAGCTCAGAAAATAAGGACGAAAAGACTAAACAGCTATGATCTAAAATCATGGCTGTTTAGTCTAAAACGTCTGCCCAGTAGGATTTGAACCTACGGCTATCGCCAAGAGCCATTGAAACTTGCGAATCTCATCTCAATCTCATACCAGCTTGGGTTAAAATGTCCGCCCAGTAGGATTTGAACCTACGACCTACCGGTTAAGAGCCGGTTGCTCTACCAGCTGAGCTATAGGCGGATGTTATATAAAACAACTTTATTTGTTATTTAATGTGCCTAGGGCGGGAGTCGAACCCGCATCCGCATGACGGACAACATTTTAAGTGTTGCGTGTATACCAATTCCACCACCTAGGCATTTTTATTTTTTCTATTTTGATTTAATCCTCTATGTGTTGATTGTAAACTATGACAATTTGGACAAAGAATTCTTAAGTTTTTCAAACGGTTATCTTTTCCATCACCATTAATATGGTCTAATTCTACAGGGATTCTACCATCTATTGATTTGTTTGCCCAACCACACTTTTCACATTTTTGTAACTTAATACCTTTTTTAAATAAACGATTTTTTAATTTATAACTTTGATAATTACTATTTTTTACTAAAATATCTTTTAGTGGAATTAAGGGTTTCCCTATGCCTTTCATTCCTTTATTCCAACCTTTTCCTGTAAAGTGTTTAGTATTAATTTTATAAAAAATTAGATATTTTTTAATCTGGGTGTAATTTCCTCCAGCTTCAATTAAGCCAATTTTTTGTAAAACTTGACGAATACTAGTCGAGTTTTTTGCGGCTGTTCTTAAATCTTTTTCAGTCCATTTTTTCTTTCGTGTCATCATTATATTAATAATATAATGATTGGTATACATATTCAAGTATATATGTGTATAAGTATGCCATTATTGTCAAAAAACAAAAATTTTGAGGCCTAGGCGGGAATCTTTTTCCTCCGCTTTCTTCGTATTATTCCAAGTGTTCACAATATATTCAGAAAGCTCCTCCAAAACCTCGGACTTTTTCTTAACCCTTTGGCGAGAAAGTTCCGTGCAATTTCCATCCATAGAAAATATTTCTTGGAAGAAATCCTTGAGGCCTGGGCGGGAATCGCACCCGCGCATGTCGGTTTTGCAAACCGAAGCGTTTCTACTTCGCCACCAGGCCTTTTTATAAGCATTTATATTTTACAATTCTTGAGACAATTCGTCAATTCTTTGACGGTTTTTTTCTCCGTAATCTAATTCAAAATCTAGAAAAGGAATTACTCTCATATCTAGTTTCTTTTTTAAATAGTTTCTGATGTCTTTTCTACGTCTTTTTGCAAAATTTAAAGCTGCCTCTTCTCCAGATTCTGGCAATACAGTAATAAATATTGTGGCTTTTTTTAAATCTTTAGAAACATTAGTATTAGTCACTGTAATCAGTGAAGTTCTATTAGATTCAGTCTCTAGAAATTGAGCTACTATATTTCTAATATTTTCTTTTACTTTATCTTGTCTTAGTGTCATTAGTTTAGTTATTAGATTGTTAGATTATTAGGTATTTAGGTTATTAGGCTGTTAGGAGAAAAATCACTTTGTGATTTTTCTCCTTCATTTTTAATTCAAAATCTCTGATTTTGGTTATTTTTCTACTGTTTCAAAAACTTCAATATAATCTCCGATAGCAATTTCATTTTTAGCTTTGATTCCTATTCCAAATTCTTCTCCTTCTGCTACTTCTTTTGTTTGAATTTTTTGACTTTGTAAGTTTGTAATTAATCCTGTTCCAATTTCAAAATCTCTTCTCATTATTTTTATTTCAGAACCTATTTTAATTTTTCCTTCCTTAACTTTTCCTCCTAGAATTTGCTCATCTTTATCTTTATTAAAGATTGCTAATATTTTTGCTTCACCAATTTTTTCTTCCACTTTAATTTTAGGAATCATTCCTTTTATGTTTTCTTCTAACCATTCTGTTAATTTATAAATAATATTAAAAGAATTCATTTTTACATCTAATTGATCTGCTAAATTAGTCATTGTTTGATTAATTTTTGTATTAAATCCAACAATCAAAGTGTTTGAATTATGACTAGCCATCTTAATATCATTTTCTGTAACATCTCCTACTCCTTCAAATATAATTTTAATAATTACTCTATCTGTTGTAATTTTTGCAATTTCTTTTTTAATAGCTTCTATTGTTCCAAAAACATCAACTTTTATTATCAGAAATATTTCAACAGCCTCTGTAGGATTTTTAGCATTATCTAAGATAATATTATCACAAGTACTAGAAACACATTTTTCTCCACAGCTTTTTTCAGCTTCTTTTTTTGTGTCATACGTTTTAAATGATGATCCTGCCTCAGGTATTTCACAGCAACCAATTATTTTTATAGGACTAGAAAAAATAGCTTCTTTTATAAGATTTCCTTGAAAATCTTCTAAAATTCTAATTGGACTAACTTGGTTATCTATAATTATAAAATTACCTTGTTTTAAAGTTCCATTTTTAATTATAGCTGTTGTGATAACTCCTCTTTTAGAATCCATTTTTGATTCTAAAATAATTCCTTCTCCTAACAAGGAAATGTCTCCTTTGTATTCTTCCATTTCTGTTATTAAAAGCATTGTATCTAATAACTCAGGAATACCTTCACCACTTTTGGCAGAGATAGCTACAAAAGGAATATCTCCTCCAGAACCTTCTAGATAAATTTCATTTTCAATTAATTCAGTTTTAATTTTTTCAATATTAGCATTAGGTTTATCAATTTTGTTGATAGCTACAATAAAAGGAATTTTAGCTTCTTGGATACTTTTATAAGCTTCTATTGTTTGTGTTTTTACTCCGTCTTCTGCTGAAATTATTAAGATAGCTATATCAGCTATGCTTGCTCCACGAGAACGCATTGCTGAAAAAGCAGCATGCCCAGGAGTATCTATAAAAGTAATTCTTTTTTCTACTCCTTTTCCATCTTTGTGGTTTACTTCGTAGGCTGACACATGTTGAGTAATACTTCCAGCTTCACCATCTACAATATTAGTTTCTCTTATATAGTCTAACAAAGTAGATTTCCCATGATCAATATGTCCCATAATTACAATTACAGGAGATCTTTCTATTAAGTTTTCTGATTTTTCGTTAGACATATTAATTAGCTTAATGATTTTTGTGTTTTATTTAGTACGTCAGTTTCTTCTTCTGAAAGTTTATATGTGGATTTCCATTCTATTACTGGTTTAGTAAAAACAGATACTTTTTCTCTAGAATATAAACTAGAAACAATTACTCCTGTACCTTTTTTATTTAAAAGAGTAAAGGCAAAACTTTGATCTCCGCCCATTCCATCGTTTTTGAAAGGATTGAACCTTACGATTTCAATATTTTGAATAGTTAACTTTAATTTGTCTTCTATTGAAATTAAATTATCTTGTGTTTCCTTTTTGAAATCCCAATAATCATTAAAGTGGCCTTCAATCTCTTTAAATTTTTCAATAACTACTTGTGCGTCTTTCAAAATTTTAACTTTTCTAATTCTTAATTCAATATTAATAATCCATAATATTAATAAAGTATTTATTCCTAAAAGAGTATAAATAATAATTTCATTAGTAAATATCATATTTTTAAAGTGATTTTGCGATTAAAAGTTATAGAGAAGATTATACATTAGACAGGGCTTTTTGCAATTTAGTTTAGAGATTTAGTAGGGGGGCGAGGCAAAGCCTCGCCCCCTCTCTTATCCTTGACAACTACTATTAAACAAAGTACTATTTTGATAGTTGCTAATTTAAAAAATTTAAATAAAAAAGGAGATTAGAGATGGATTATTATTTTATCTTGCATAGCATTATTGTTTTAGGAGCTTTGGTTATAATAATTATTAACCTTTTGGTGTTTAGTTTCTTTTTTTTGAAAAAGAAAATAAAAGAAGATCCTTATCCTAGTGGATTTGGTATTTATTCAGGTTTGTTATTCTCATCTTTATTTATTGGGAGTTTATGTTTGACAGACTTTGTTCAAAAAATTACCCAAACAGAAACTCGTAATGAATATCAAGGAAGACTACTCTTAATTTTAGAAGACGGAGCTGATTATAAAATAATCCACTCCTTAGATAAAAAGAATAAAGCTTCTGAATTTTTCTTGACATTAGAGAGAAGAGGTTTTAGAGAAAAATATTATAAAATTTTCAGAGGAACCATAAGGGACCAGAAGAGGAATTATTTCGAAACAGCACAATCTCTTCCGACATTTTTCAAAGCTAGGTTTGAAAGATTTTTTGAAAATGGAGATGATGGTGAGCTTGTAGAAACTCAGGCTTACATCTTATATGAAATAAAACCCTTCTAAAAGTTTTCGTTTTACTCAGCCCTGCTAAATTTGTTCACGCAAATTTAGCAGGGCTGTTTTTATTATTTAACAGAAACAATTAAAAATGATAAAATAGGAAAATGTTAAAGAAAAAAAGAATCTATATGGATTATGCAGCAGCTACTCCGTTAAGAAAAGAAGCTAAGAAAGCTATGAATAGATATTGGGATATTGATTTTAGTAATGCTGGAGCAATTTATCAAGAAGGAATAATTGCAAAAAAAGCTGTGGAAGACTCTAGAAAAACAATCGCTGATATTTTAAATGCAAAATCAGAAGAACTTATATTTAATTCAGGAGGAACAGAAGCAAATAACTCAGCTATTTTTGGAGTACTGGACAAATTGGTAGAAGATGGAATGAAAATTGAAGATATGCATTTAATTACTTCTAAGATGGAACATCCTTCAATTTTAAATTATTTTAAATATTTTCAAAAAAAAGGAGCTTCTTTAGATTTAGTTGAAATTACAGAAGAGGGAATTGTTGATTTAAAACAATTCAAAGAATTACTAAAGCCAAATACTGTTTTGGTTTCTATTATGTTTGTAAATAATGAAATAGGAACAATTCAACCTATAGAAGAAATTGTAAAAATTATTCGTGGCTTTAAAAAGAAAACTCTAAAGAATCATAAATCAATTACTCCGATTTTTCACTCAGATTCAGCTCAAGCTTTATTATTTCTTCCTATAGATACTAAAAAATTAGGAATAGATTTACTTAGTTTAGATTCACAAAAAATTTATGGACCAAAAGGGTGCGGAGCTTTGTATGTTAGAAAAGGTATAGAAATTAATCCTTTAATTATGGGAGGAAATCAAGAAAATGCTAAGCGTTCGGGAACAGAAAATACTCCTTTAATAGTAGCTTTCGCCAAAGCTCTTGAATTAGCTTCAAAAGAACAAAAAAGCGAAACTGAAAGATTAATAAAATTAAGAAATTATTTTATTGATAAGGTTTTAAAAAAAATTTCAGAAGCAGATTTAAATGGTTCTCTAGAAAATCGTCTTCCTAATAATATTAATATTTCAGTTCTTGCTACAAATAATGATTTTTCTGTCATTCAATTAGATGCAAAGGGGATTGCTTGTTCTACAAAAAGTTCTTGTGCAAATCAAAAATATTCTTATGTTATAGAAGCTTTAGGAAAAACACAAAAACAAATTGAAAATTCTCTAAGATTTACTTTAGGAAAATCCACAACTAAAAAAGAAATTGATTATGTTGTTCAATGTTTAACCGAGCTTAATTAAAGATTTTTTTCTCCACTTTTAAAATTTGTTTATATACTTTTAGTAATATATAATATAGTAAATAATAAAATAAATTTACTTATGAATCTAAACGAACTAAACCCTACTCAAATAATATTACTTACTCTTTTAATAAGTTTTGTTACTTCAATGGCAACAGGGATAGTAACTGTGTCTTTAGTTAATCAAGCTCCGCCAGTTGTAACAGACACAATTCATAAGGTTTACGAAAAAACAGTAGAAAAAATAGTTCCTGGAGATATGAAAGCTACAGTTATAGAAAATAACAAAACAATTATCGTTAGTGGAGAAGACTTCGTTATTGAAGCTGTAAATAAAAATACAAAATCACTAGTTAGAATTTATACTTATTCAGAAGATAAAGAAGGGGAAATGATAGATGAGTTTGTTGGAGTTGCTTTCTTTATATCAAAAGCGGGGGATATTGTTGCTCAAGAACAAGATTTTGAAATAAAAGAAAATTCAGATTATTATATTTCAGTTGAGGGCCAAGAAATTAAATTAGTGTTAAATACTGATTTAATTGAAGACGATTTTGTATTTTTGAAAACAGAAGAATTGGAAGAATCTATCGTTTATGATGCTGTGGAAATAGGAAATTCGGATTCTCTAAAATTAGGACAAAGTATTATTGTCTTAGGTGGTGAAGAAACAGATATGATTTTAACAGGAATAATTTCAAATTTAGTTAGAAATAAAATAATAATAGAAGGAACTGAAGAAGATGAAGAAGTTACAGAAAGAATTATAGTTGAGAAAATAGAAACTAATTTAAACCCCAGGAGTTCAATGGTTTCTTTGATTGATATGAACGGAAATGTTATAGGACTAAAATCAGAAGGTGGAACTTTTGTTCCAATAAACACAATTCAAAAAATTTTTAATACTAAAGAATCTTTAGTAATTATTGACGAAGAAGAAGCTTAATCATTGACTAAAACATCAAAAACAATTATTATGTCATTACCTAAATGATTATTGTGTTAATGTTAAAATGGGCGAGGCGAAGCCTCGCCCACCCTTAATGTCCTAAAAGCTAAAACCTAATTACCTAAACTATGCCTCCATTTCAAAATTTCACAACAAAAGCAAAAGAGATAATCCGTCGTTCGCATGAACTGGCTATTGAACGAGGGCAAAACCATGTTAGTCACATGCATCTTTTTACTGCAATTATTTTACAAGAAGAAAATATTGTTATTTCAATTTTGGAAAAATTAGATATAGATATTATTCTATTAGCTGATTCTTTGCTAGATTTAATTGAATCACCTAGTTCAGGGCAGACAATGGCTCCTTCTTATCAAATTTTCTTTACTCCTGAATTAACGGAAGTTTTAAATAAAGTTTCAACTATTTCTCAAAATATGGATGATTCTTTTATTTCAGTAGAACATTTATTTTTAGGTTTGTTAGATATTCCAGGAGATGTTCATGAAATTTTGACTAGATTTAAAATTAAGAAAGACGAAGTTATAAAAATTTTAAAAGAAATTAAAGAGGGAAAGATTACTGATATTGAAAGAAAACCAAAAAATAGAGTCTTGGGTAAATATACTAGAAACTTAACTAAGTTAGCTAATGAGAATAAATTAGACCCTGTTATAGGAAGAGATGAAGAGATTCGTAGAATTGTTCAAATCCTTTCACGAAGAACAAAAAACAATCCTATCTTAATTGGAGATGCTGGGGTAGGGAAAACTGCAGTTGCTGAAGGTTTAGCTCTTAAGATAACGCAAGGAGATATTCCTATATCTCTGAAAGACAAAGATGTAGTTTCTCTTGATTTAGGTTTACTTGTTGCTGGAACTAAATATCGTGGGGAGTTTGAAGAAAGATTAAAAGCAGTAATGAAAGAAATAAAAGAATCAGAAGGAAAAATTATTTTATTTATAGATGAAGTTCACACATTAGTTGGTGCTGGTGCTTCTGAAGGGTCAATGGATGCTTCTAATATGTTAAAACCAGCTTTGGCAAGAGGGGAGTTACAAGTTATTGGAGCGACAACATTAAAAGAGTATCAAAAATATATTGAAAAAGACCCTGCTTTGACTAGACGATTTCAACCCGTTCACGTAAATGAACCTTCAATTGAGGATACTATTTCAATTCTAAGAGGCTTAAAAGAAAAATATGAGCTTTATCATGGGGTTAAGATAACTGATGACGCAATTGTTTCTGCTGTTAATTTATCAAGTCGTTACATTACAGATAGATTTTTACCTGACAAGGCTATTGATTTAATTGATGAGTCAGCAGCAGCCTTAAAAATTTCTTTAGAAAATAAACCACCTATTTTAGAAAAAACAGATAGAGCTGTTACTCGTTTAGAAATAGAAAAAGAAGCTCTAAAAAACGAGACTAGTGCAAAAAATAAAAAACGATTAAAAGAAATTCAAGAGGAGATTGAAAATTTAAAAGAAAAAACTTCTGAATTATCAATTAAATGGAATAATGAAAAAACTATTTTATCTGAAATCAAAGCTTTTAAAAAAGATTTAGAATTATTAAGAATTGATGCAGAACAAAGCGAAATGGAAGCTGATTTATCAAAAGCCGCTGAGATTCGTTATGGTAAAATCCCTCAAATAGAAAAAGAATTAAAAGTAAAAGTTAATCGCTTAAAAAAACTTAACAAAGAAGGAAGGATTTTGAATGAAGAAATTACTGAGAATGAGATTGCTGATATTGTTAGTCGGTGGACAAGAATTCCTATTACTCAAATGCTCGAAGAAGAAACTCAAAAATTAAGTAGGATGGAAGATATCTTAAAAGGAAAAATAATTGGACAAGATATAGTAATTTCTAAAATTTCAGATGCAATTAAGCGTTCAAGAGTAGGAATTTCTGACCCAAATAAACCTATTGGATCTTTCTTGTTTTTAGGTCCAACAGGGGTGGGGAAAACAGAACTGACAAAAAAATTAGCTGAATTTATGTTTGATAATGAGAAGGCACTTATAAAAGTAGATATGTCTGAATTCATGGAAAAACATAGTGTAGCTAAATTAATCGGAGCTCCTCCTGGATATGTGGGACATGAAGATGGGGGTTCTCTGGTTGAAACTGTTCGGCACAAACCTTATTCTATTGTGTTGTTTGATGAGATTGAGAAAGCTCATCCAGAAGTATTTAATATTTTACTTCAAGTATTAGATGAGGGTGTTTTAACCGATTCAAAAGGAAAGGTTGCCAATTTTAAAAACACTGTGATTATAATGACTTCAAATATTGGCTCAAAATTTATTGATAAAATGGAGACTATTGGTTTTTCAAATAATACTGATGAAGATCAATATAATGATGCTAAAGATAAAATTAATAAGGCATTAAAGGATTACTTTAAACCAGAATTTTTAAATCGTTTAGATGAAATTATAATTTTTGATGTTTTAAAAGAAAAGTCAATTTCTAAAATTGTAGATATTCAAATAAAAATTATTAAAGAAAGATTAAAAGGAAAAGATATTATTTTGAATATTTCAAATACAGTTCTTGGATATTTAGTGAAAAAAGGTTATAATCCGCAGTACGGAGCGAGACCTTTGAAGCGATTAATTCAGAATGAAATCCTAACTCCAATTGCTTCTTTGATGATTTCAGAAGGAATGATTAGTGGAGGAATCATTGCAGTTGGTGTGAAAAATGATAAACTATCATTTAATATTAAAAAACGAAAAGGGGGAAAAATTATTAAAAAATTGAATTCACCTATTTCTATAAAAACAAAGCATCAAACGGTAAAGTAATCTAAGTATTGAAAAAATAATAATTTAGTTAAAAGTTCGTAAAGTCGAAAGTCAAAAGAAAAAAATTTGCAGAGCAAATTTTTTAACTTTTAACTTTATAGACATTATAGACTTTTGACTATTACATGCGTCGGTGGTAGAGCGGTCAAATACTCGAGTCTGTAAAACTCGCGCCTTCGGGCTACGCAGGTTCGAATCCTGCCCGGCGCACAAAATAAAAAAACCA
>JAGLLX010000009.1 GCA_023140255.1 Minisyncoccota bacterium
TTATAAATCCTCACTCGAAATTATGAAATTTGCAGTAATAGAAACAGGAGCTAAACAATATAAAGTATCAGAGGGTGATATTATTAAAGTTGAAAAGCTTTCTAGAAAAGAAGAATATAAAGAAGGAGATAAAATTACTTTTGATAAAGTGCTTTTGATTGATGATGAAAAGGACACTAAGGTAGGAGAACCTTATTTAGATAAAGTCAAGGTTGAAGCTAAATTTATAGAGGAAGCTAGAAATCCTAAAATCAGAATAATGCAATTTAAATCAAAATCTAATTATCTAAAACGAAAAGGACACAAACAAATATTTCATAAAGTTGAAATAACTAAGATATAAAAACAAAAATAAAAAATCAAATTTTTCGAGGTCCGACTACTTGTAGTAGTCGGACCTCTTTTTTTGAAAAATTTAGACTTTTTCTTTTTAGTATTAAGTAGTCGCCTCATCGGCGACCTACCGATGAGGTGGGTAAGTACTAAGTATTTTTTAATATAGTGCAGTTAACTGCACTATATTTAAAATCAAAATTAAATAATTAAAAAACCTAAATCAATTATAGTGCAATCAATTGCATTATCCTAGAGTTATTATTCCAGTTAACCTGCCTTTGCCAGTAGGCAGGTTGCACTATATTTTTTACAAAAAACTTGTTATCATTAAATATATGAAAATACAAAATCAAAAAGGGTTTATACCAACATTAATATTAATAATTGTAGGAGTTTTGGTTGTTGGAAGTGGAGTAGTTTATTTATCAAAACCAAAACCAAAAGCGGTGTTAGGTGATTATTTATTATCGGCAGATATTGATGAAATTTGTAAAGGTGATGATAACTGTTACTATACGGCTGGAGTAGATCAATTATCAGTTGAATTTTGTGAGAAAATTACTGAAGAAAGTTTACAGCAATATTGCAGTGATGGTGTAAATGAAAAATTAGCTACAAAAAATTTAAATGTTCAGTATTGCTTAAAAATGACTTATCCTGATGAATGTATTAATGACCTTGCTTCAGTAACAGGAGATACTTCTATATGTCAATATAGTATATATGAAAAATGGAGGTGTTTAGATTATGCTAATTTAAGAGATGAAATAAATCAAGCAATAGAAACAAAAGATCAAAAAATTTGTGAATCTTTAGATTTTTATCAAGATAAAGATCAGTGTTTTAGTGAATTAGGTATTGCATTAAATAATCCTTTGTTTTGTAAATTAGCTAAAACACAAGAATACAGTAATTTTGATCAGGCACATTGTTATAAAGAGTTGGCTATATATAATTCTAATTCAGATTATTGTGGTAAGATAATGGATTTTGGTAATTGGGGAGAAGTGTGTTTAGATAATATAAAAATAATAGAAGGTTATACAAAACGATGCTCAGAAGATATTAAGACAAATAAAGATTTATGTTTACCTATGGCAGTGCAAATTTTTAAAAGTCTGGAAACTCATATGAGCTTTCAGTCTCGAAGGTATGCCCCTATTCAATTAAAATATAATTTTGATAAATTAAAAGCTGATTGTGATAAATTAGGTGTAGATAATGTTGTAAATGAGTGTAAAAAGATATATGAAGAAATTTATCAAAAAGAAAAAGATGAACTATCTTTATAAAGTTTTAAATATGATAATATAATTAAATATATGAAAATACAAAATCAAAAAGGTTTTATACCAACATTAATATTAATAATTGTAGGAGTTTTGGTTGTCGGAAGTGGAGTAGTTTATTTATCAAAACCAACATTAGTTGATGATATAGAACACATTGCTTGTACAGAAGAAGCTAAATTATGTCCTGATGGTTCTGCTGTAGGTAGAATTGCTCCAGATTGTGAATTTGCAGAATGTCCAGAGTTTTCAGAATCTAATCAATAATAAAAAAACGGGTCATATATGACCCGTTTTTTTAATTTCTATTTTTAAAAGCACTTTCAAAGGTGTTATCATCTAAATATTCTAACTCTGTGCCTGTGGAAAGCCCACGACCTAAAGTAGTAATTTTGATATTTTGATTATCTAAAATAGGTTTTAGCTTTTCAGAAATATAATCAATGGTGTTTTCTCCATCAGGGTTTAAGCTTAAAGCCAAAATAACTTCTTTTAAATTATCATTTTTAATTTTATCTTGAATTAAAGATAAAAGTTTTGTAATCCTTATTTTTTGCTCAGGATTTTTTTCTAAAACAGACACAAAACCACCTAAGACAAAATATGTTCCGTTATAATTTCCAATCCTTTCAATATTCATTAAGTCTGCATCTTTAGCTACAATCATTAAAATGTCTGTCTCACGGTTTTTATTTAGACAAATATCACACAAGCTTGAATTGTAATTAGATGAAGAATAAAAGCGTGAGCAAGATTGACACATCTTAGAATCAGATTTTAAACTTTTAAGAGTATTGGCTAATTCATTTAAAAAAGCACTATCTCTAGTTAATAAAAAATAAACAAATCTTTTTGCCTGCCTCGGTCCAATCCCTGGAAATTTAATAAAATATTCTGTTAAATTATCTATAGAATTCATTATTTTGTTATTATATCATATTTGAATAATGATTGAAAAAGCTTTACATATATAGTTAAATATAATATGGTATAAAGTAGAAAGTAAGGAAATCAGTCAGGTTTTCTAAAAAATAAAATAAAAAAGAAAAGGAGGAGGAAATGGAAGAAGAAATATCTTCAGTAATAGAATCTCAATCTCAACGAGTTCTTCAGCTTGAAGAATTTAACTTCAAAATTGATTCTACTGGATGGAAAAAGGTTTCTAATCACCAAGGAATCATTTGTCTTGAGAACCCAGAAGAGGATGTTTGGGAATACATCGGAGGAGTTCCTGAAGAGTTTATTGGACAACAATTGTTCACAAATTCAGCTGGAATACGGGAAACAAAGAAAGTTGACAAACGAGTACCAACACATGAAGAATGGACTATTCTTGTAACAAAGAAAGAAGATATTCTAAATCTGGTTTTTGTAGGTTTTCGTGATATCGATGGTGTCTTCTACAAACTTTCTTTTGGTGCGGGTTTCTGGACGTCTTCTATCTCTAATTTAACTGCTTGGTACCGCTGCGTAGGCTTTAGTAACTCTATTGTTCATTGTGGCTCATACCACCAGTTGTACGGAATGTCTATTCGTTGCCTAATAAACGGATAACTTTGTTTATTAGGTCTTTGCCTTTTCTTTTAATTTTATCAAAACCTCGGTTACAATCTGTAACCGAGGTTTTTTTAAATAGTAGTAGTCGGACTACTACTATTTAAAAACCATCACTCTCTTCTCCAGCTTGGTCTAAATCAAAATCATCAAAATCTGCTTTTTCTATACTTTGGAATGTAGCTTTTTTGTCGTTGAAGTTAAGATCAACTTTTCCAGTCGGTCCATTTCTATGTTTTTCAATCAAAATTTCAGCAAGGTTAGCTTTACCAGAACCGTCTTCTTTTTGTTCACGATGAATAAACATTACCACGTCAGCGTCTTGCTCAATAGCACCAGAGTCTCGTAGGTCTGATAGGCGAGGGCGACCACCACGACTTTCTACTGCACGAGATAATTGAGAAAGGGCAATAACAGGAAGATCTAATTCTCTAGCCAAATGTTTTAGAGAACGAGAAATTTCAGTAATTTGTTGTACCATAGAATCAGATTTTTGAGTTTGGGTAGGAGACATTAATTGTAAATAATCAACTATAATTAAACTTAAATTGTGCTGCCTTTTTAATTTTCTAGCAACAGAACGAATATTCAAAATATTATTTGAAGCTTGGTCATCTATAAAAATAGGAGCTTTAGAAAGATTGTCTAAAGATTCTCTAATTAGCTTAAATTCATCATCAGTACTTAATTGCCCAGTTCTTAATTTCCAAGCATCTACTTGAGAATCAGCAGCTAACATTCTATCCACTAATTGCTGAGAACTCATTTCTAAAGAAAAAATCGCCACAGCTTTATTGTCTTTAACAGCTACTTTTCTAGCAATATCCAAAGCCAAGGAAGTTTTTCCCATAGAAGGACGAGCCGCTAAAATAATTAAGTCTGAATTTTGAAAACCAGCTAATTTATTATCTAGTTCTTTAAAACCTGTTGGAACTCCTCGTAATTCTCCTTTAGTTTCATGTAATTTGTTTAATCTTTCCCAAGCTTCACCTAAAGCATCTTTTATTTTTACATAAGAACTAGACATTAAAGAGCTAGTAACTTCATAAATACTTTTTTCAGCTTTATCTAAAGCGTTCTCTAAAGATTCTTTTTCAGCATAACCTAATTCAGAAATTTGTTCAGATACATTGATTAAACGACGCATCATAAATTTTTTATGAACAATTTTTGCATAGTGTTTTGCATTAGCTGAAGAGGGAACTACATTAACTAATTCATTTAAAAAATCATTTCCACCTATTTGTTCTAGTTGATTATGTTCTTTTAATTTTGTTGAAAGGGTTAGTAGATCAATTGGTTCTTTTTTAGAGAACAAATCCATCATTGTTTTATAAATTAAACGATGTTTTTCAGAGTAAAAACAATCTTCAGAAATTAATTCTAAGATATCAAAAATAACTTCAGATCGGAGCATAATAGAACCCAATAAAGCTTTTTCAGAATCAATATTTTGCGGAGGAACTCTTAGTCCAGACTTAGTCGCATAATCATTCGTAATTGTTTGCATACTTGTATTCTATCACAAATTAAAAAATGTAAATTTAGTAATTATGGGATAAAAAAGGGGATAGAAAGTGGAAAACTAAAATAGTAGACATCGGATGTCTACTATTTTAGGGAGGAGGGTGAGGCTTTGTCGTCTCGCCCTTCTAATGTTAGCTATATGATAGCCTTAAATTAGTAGTAATTGGATTACTACTATTTAAAACTATCAATCCTCGGCTCTGTTGAGCCGAGAATTGAGAAGATAGTAAATATATTGACAAATACAATATATTGTGATATTGTTAAAACAGAATGTAAGGAAATCAATTAGGTTTTCTAAACAATAAAATATAAAAGAAAAAGGAGGAAGGAAGATGGATAACAAAGAAATTTTTCGTTTGATTGAAGAAAATGAGAGTAATCTTCGTAAGATTAAATCTTTGATGGAAGCGGAGGAGATTTCACAAAATCTTCAACTTGAAGACCACAACTTCAAAATTGATTCCACAGGGTGGAATCAATTAGTTGGTAAAGATGGAGAAGGGAACAAAATCATCTATCTTGAAAATCCTGAGAAGGATGTTTGGGAATATGTTAGTGGAGTTCCCAAAGAGCTTATTGGAGAACAGCTTTTCGCATTTCCTGCAACAATGCGAGAAACAAAGAGATCGGAAAAACAAGTCCCAACTAATCCGGAATGGGATATTCTCGCAAAAACAAAAGGAGATATTCCAAATCTAGTTTTTGCTGGCTATCGTGATACTAACGGCACCTTCTTCTACCTTTCTTCCGGCGCGTTCTTCTGGTCGTCTTCTATTTCTGGCTCTACTGCTTGGTACCGTTACCTGTACTCTAGCAACTCTGCTGTCTTCCGTATCGCGTACAATCAGGCGCACGGGGTGTCTATTCGTTGCCTAGAGAACTGAACAGTACTCGGAGTACTGATAATTTGTTCTTTTCTTTTAATTTTATCAAAACCTCGGTTACTATTTGTAACCGAGGTTTTTTATTTTTAATTATAGTGCTTAGGGTGCTGTAATCTAAATAAGCTTGACAAATTTATTGTATGATGTATATTGTTATTTAGATTGAAAAAATGTCTTGTGACGCCGACAAAAGGTTTCTCCTCAAATAATTAGGGCGGCTTTTGCAAGAGACAGCTCAGGCGTATGGTCAGCAGAAGAGTTAATTTTGTTGGACCTATCCCCCCCATCTGAAAACAGAGAGATTGAGGGACAGATAAGCCAGAGAGAGGAAGATTTTTTCATTGCCGCCAAGACCTTAGGGTTTTGGCGGTTTTTTATTATCCCTCTTTGGGAGTCAAAACCCTCGCCTTTAGGTGATAGTAGTTTAGTTCTTAACATATTATCATTCTAATATTCTTAAGAATGTTAGAATGATAATATAAAGGGTAATTAAAAAAACTCACACAGATTTGTGTGAGTTTTTAAGTTTTTTAAAAAATAAAAATTATTTTTTAAAAATTTGGGTTTGTGTTTCACTGTCTTTAATTAGATAACCTTCTGCTTCTATTTCGTCTCTGATTCTGTCTGATTCTGCCCAGTTTTGATTTTCTCGAGCTAAGTTTCTTTCCAAAAATAAATCTTGAATATCTTGCGGTAAGTTTTTAATATCCAATCCGTGATTAGAATCTTTATTTTCTTTTAAATTTAATCCCAAAACTTCATCAAAATCTAAAATAGTAGCTAATTTATCTTCATTAGTTAAATCAGATTTTAATACTTCTGATATTAAGGCTAAGGCTTGAGGAATATTAAAATCATCTCCTAATTTTTCAATAAATTGATTTTTAAATTCTTCTGACACAGAACCAATTATTTCACCTAAATTTGATAGGGAATTGAGCAACCCTTCATAACCATTTTTTGCAGATTCTAAAGCTTCCCAAGTAAAATTTTGTTTTGAACGATAATGCGCTTGAGAAAAGAAAAATCTTAAAACTAAAGGATTAAGATTTTTTTCTTTTAAATGATCAACATAAACAACATTTCCAAGAGACTTACTCATTTTTGTTTCATCAATTCCAAGATGTTCATTATGTATCCAATAATTAGCAAACATAACTCCATTAGCTGATTCGCTTTGAGCTATTTCGTTAGAATGGTGTATAGAAATATGCTCTACTCCTCCCATATGAATATCAATTGTATCTCCTAAATGTTTTTTTGCCATAGCAGAACATTCTATGTGCCAGCCAGGAAATCCCTCTCCCCAAGGAGAATCCCAAGTTTGCAAAGCATTTTCATGCACTCCCATTTTAAAAAACCAAATTGCAAAATCCTCAGTGTTTTTTTTCTGAGAGTCTGTAACATCTCCAGTTCCAGCTCCTGATTTTAGGTCTTCAAGTTTTTGCCCAGATAATTCAGTGTAATTTTTAGCTTTTGAGATATCAAAATAAATAGCAGAATCTGTTTGATAAGCAAAATCTTTTTCTATCAAAACCTGAACCATATCAATCATTTCTTGAATATAATCAGTAGCTCTACATCTAGTGGTTGGTTCCAGAATATTTAATTCTTTCGTGTCGTCTTCATAAAATTTTATATATTTATCTGCAATTTCAGTAGGGGAAAGTCCTTCTGTTTTTACTCCTTTTTCCATTCGGTCTTCGCCCAAATCAGCATCTCCTTCATTATCTCCAGTTAAATGACCCACATCTGTATAATTGGAAATAAAATTTACATCATAATTTAAGTATTCTAAAGAACGACGAATAGAATCAGCACAGAAAGCACCTCTTAAATTTCCGATATGTTGTCTAGAATAAACAGTTGGCCCACAATAATAGAAAGAAACCCTTTCATCTTCTAGCGGTTTAAATTCTTCTTTTTCTCTTCCTAAAGTATTGTAAATTTTTAAAACCATTTTTTATATTTAAAGAAGCTAAACATTATTAAAGTAGTAATAGTCATTCCTCCTAAAATCCACCAGAAATCATTTACTATTCCAATAATAGGTGTCTGGACTGTATTCATACCAAAAATAGAAGCAATTAATGAAAGCGGGAAAGTTACAAAAGCTAAAATGGTAAATATTTTCATAGATTCATTTTGTTTTGTAGTTAAAAGGGAATCGTTAGTTTCGCGTAATTCTTTTAAGTTATCTTGGGTAGTATTAATAATATGGTAAATATTATGATACTTATTATTTATACTTCGTAGATAATGCAGAAAATCTCTTCCAAAAAATTGTTCCCCAACTATTTCTAATGAATTTAGAACTTCCTTGTGATGAGCAATAGATTGTTTAAAATCTAATAGGTTGTGAGCCATGTAGGAAATTTCTTTTACCATCTTTTTTTCATCTCCATTAAAAATAGATTGTTTTATTTGTTTTTGTCTATTTTCAATATAATCCAATTCATCTGACAGAGATTTATATAATTTTTGGGTAATATAGAAAAATAAATAACCAGCATGTAAAGCCGTTCCTTTTTCTGTATTTAATATAGAATCTACTTCAAAGATTTTAGTGAATTCTTCTAAAGCTCTAATTCCGTCATCATAATGAACTGTTATTATAAAATCTTTAGCTATAATAAAATTAACTTCTTTGCTTACAAATTTACTATCACCATTTGGACCTTTTTTAAAAAATGGGAAATGTAAGATTAAATAAATATAATCACTATGTAAATCTACCTTTGGTTTAAAAGTTGGTAATAACAACTCTTCAGCCACCAATGGGTGTAGCTTATAGTTAAGCATCAAGTCTTTTATTTCGTCTTGAGTGGGTTTTTTTACATCAACCCAAGTTATATTTTGAGAAGTATATTTTTTTATCATAGATAAAGTAGTTAAAAGCTTTTAATTTATTCTTTATTCACTAAATTTTAACACATATATTATATATGTAATAGATAGATTGGGGAGAGTTAAAACAAAATAAAATACCAACAGTAAAAAATTTTTTCCTACAGAACATAAAGAATTATTTTAATTTTTAGGGAAGGTTGGAAAGAGGATTTTTTAAAGGGGGAGAGTTAAGATATCAAGATTGATATCTTGCTCTTTTTTTGAGATAATATAATTTAAATATGCAAATAGAAATTGAAAAACAATTTAAAGTCCTTTTTAAAAAAATACCTTTAATTGTTATTGGTGTTATCTTAATAATTTTATCTTTTTATTTAGGAATTAAATATGAAGATAACCAAAATGATTTAAGTAATATTTTAAATAAAGATTTAGGAAAAGAAACAGAAGTAAGTTTTGAAACTTTTTGGCAATCATGGAATGTTTTAGAAGAAAAATTTGTAAGTAATGGTGAGCACGAAATAGATGATCAAGCGAAAGTTTGGGGAGCTATTCAAGGCTTAGCTAGTTCTTTTAAAGATCCTTACACAGTATTTATGCCTCCTGCTGATTCAGCTATTTTTGAAGGTGATATTGCTGGGAATTTTGAAGGAGTTGGTATGGAAATTGGAATTAGAAATAATGTTTTAATGGTAGTGGCTCCGTTAAAGAATACTCCTGCAGAAAGAGCTGGAATTATGCCTCAAGATATAATATTAGAAATTGATGGAATCTCAGCATTAAATATGAGTACTGATGAAGCGGTAAAAATTATCAGAGGAGAAAAGGGGACTGAAGTTAAATTATTGATTAAAAGAAAAGAAGTAGAAAAATCTTTAGAAATTTCTATTATACGAGATGTGATTGATATTCCCATTATAGAAACAAAGATAAAGGATAATGTGTTTATTATTAATCTTTATAGTTTTACAGCTAATTCTCCTGATTTATTTAGGGAAGCTTTAAGAAAATTTATAGAGGCAAATACTGATAAACTAATTATTGATTTAAGAGGGAATCCAGGAGGTTACTTAGAAGTAGCCAATGATATTGCTAGTTGGTTTTTACCTATGGGAAAAGTTGTTGTTACTGAAGATTATGGAGAAAATAAAATTAATAAAGTTCATTCAAGTAGAGGATATGATATTTTTAATGAATCATTAAAAATGGCAATCTTAATTAACGGGGGGTCAGCGTCTGCTTCTGAGATTTTGGCAGGAGCCCTAAGTGAACATGGAAAAGCTACATTAATTGGAACTCAATCTTTTGGTAAGGGTTCTGTACAAGAGTTAGTTAAAATTACCCCAGAGACTTCTTTAAAAGTTACTGTTGCCAGATGGTTAACCCCTTTGGGGAATTCAATTTCTCATAACGGTTTAGAGCCTGATATAGAGGTAGAGATTACGATTGAGGATATTAAAGAAGATAGAGACCCACAGATAGACAAAGCTGTTGAGTATTTAAACGCTCTTTAATATACTGAACTTGCTTTTTTCTATTGATGATGTTATTATTTTAAATAAGTGGCTTGATTTAATAAAGACTTCCCCCATTGTCTGTCTTATTTAAAAAAGATTAAGTCACCCACCCTTTTTGCCCCTTACTTCGGTAAGGGGCTTTTTAATGTAATAAGTAATTGCAATTTTCTCTTATTTGTAATAAAATCAAGAAGAAATTAATAAATTAAGAAAGATAAATAATAATCATGAAAGTTATATTACTACAAAATGTTCCAAAAATTGGGAAAAAGTTTGATGTTAAAGAAGTAGCTAGTGGTCATGCTCTTAATTTTTTGATTCCTCGTAAACAAGCCAAGATAGCAACAGATAAAGCTATTAAAGAAATGGAAGTTCTCAAGGAAAAACATGAAGAATTAACGAAAGTTGAGAATGAAAAAGTTCTTACTGTGATTAATAAAATAAAGGATACAAAAATTGAGATGTTGGTTAACGCTAATGAAGAAGGAAAATTATTTGCTGGAATAGGAGCTAAAGAGATTGCAGAAGAAATATCTAAACAATTAGGAGAAACAATTAATTCTGAAATTATAGAATTAGCTAATCCTATTAAAGAAGTAGGGGAGCATTCAATAGAAATCAATGTTGAAGCTGAAAAAATAAAAATAATTGTAGATATAAAGTCAGACAAGTAGATAACCGAAATTTTCAATAATCAATTTTTATTTTGAGACTAAATAATGGTTTAAACTAATTAATAGTAGTAATCAGATTACTACTATTTTTATTGTCTATCTTTGTTATTTATGGTATTGTGAATTTAGAAAGTTATTTTATAATCTATTAAAATTAAAATTTTATAAACAATATAAACAAAAGGGGGTAGAAGAATGTTAGAAATAGCACGCATATCTTTTTTAAGTTCATTTATATTTTTATTTGTATGTTTGTATGGATTTCATTTTTGGTTACCTAAATTAGAAAAGATGACCGCTTTCAAGGTATTTTTTGTAATATTGGTAATTTCATTCATAATGGCTTCGTTGGCAATGATTATGAATATAATTGGGTTTTGGGTTGCATCAATGCTTGGTATATTTAATTATTAAAACTTTTGAAAGGAGGGAACTATGGAAGGATTAAAGTTAGGAACTTTTATGGAAGTATCCACTATTTTCTTTTTCGGTTGTTATATAAAAGTTTATCTTTTCCATGATTTGGAAGAAACAAGAAAAAAGCAGAGAGAAAATTTTTGGTGGTTTTTTTCGCTTTCACTTTGTGTAGGGATAGGATTTACGTTTTTTGAATGGTTTTCTTGTTAAAATCATAAAATCAAAAAACAAAAAACACGGCTCAGTTAAGCCGTGTTTTTTTAATTTAGATTTTTACAATACATTCGCCATCTTTCGTTTCTTTGTTGATCCGTCAAATTTCATTTTTCTTTTTTCTGTGAATTTAACAACACCTTCTTTCATAGCAAATAATGTATGGTCTTTTCCAACCGCTACATTTTTTCCAGCTAAGATTTTAGTTCCTCTTTGGCGTACTATAATAGACCCTACTTTAGCAGGTTGTCCGTCATATAGTTTAGTTCCTAGATATTGAGGTCCTGAATCTCTCAGGTTTTTTGCTGATCCTCCAGCTTTTTTATGTGACATAATAATTTAGTCTGTAAAGTCTATAAAGCCTGCAAAGTCAAAAGTCTTTCAACTTTATGGACTTTATAGACTTTTGACTATTTTAAATTTTTAACAAAAATTAAAAATCAATGATATAATGGTACCAATAATTACTTAACTTGATGCAAAGTATAAAAGAAAAATACAATAAAATCAAGGCGATAGGGGATTCTCTTATAGGGAATAATCAATTTTTCAGTTTATTTTTAGTTGTTCTAGTTGCTTTTTCTTCTTTTGGGCTAGGAAGATTGTCTATATTAGAAGAAAATCAGAGTTCTGTTACATTTGAAAATTTAGCTTTAATAAATACAAATATTGATACTGGAATAGGGGAATCAATAGGTAAGTATGTAGCTTCTAGAAGTAGTAAATTATATCATGCCCCTTGGTGTTCAGGAGCTCAAAGAATAAAAGAGGAAAATAAAATTTGGTTTCAAACAAAAGAAGAAGCTGAAGCTAGCGGGAGAAGCCCAGCTTCTAATTGTAAAGGGATTTAGCAAAAACTTTTTGAATTAGAAATTAGAAATTTTAGATTTTTAATTAATAATATGAATAAGGAAAAAATGAATCCCGTTAGAGATTTAATAAGAATAAATAAAACGGAAATAAAGAATTATTAGTTAATTTAAGATTATCTGTCAAAAGCAGATTATCTCTAACGGGATGAAAAAAATATATTTATCAAAAAGAAACAAAAAAATATATGGGGTCTGTGGAGGAATAGGGGAGGCCTTTGATATTGACCCTGTTTTAATAAGAATGGTTTTTATTCTAATAGCTGTCATGACAGCTATTCTTCCAGCAGTGATAGCTTATCTCATTACTGCTTGGTATATAATTCCTAAAAAATACTAGTAAGACTTATTGAGAAAAAATATTTTTCTTAAATTTTTGGCGGGGGAGGAATATTAATGTGCTTATATACATAACTTATAGCAGTGTCGCACAATATAGATTTTGCGACATACTTAATTATAAAAGGACCTTTAATCATCTTTTACAACTCCCCTAGTTAATAAAAGAAGAACTCCAACCTCTTAACTTAGATATCTATGACCTTTAGTAATCTAGCTTTGTGTAATCGTTTCTGAGGTTGGACTTCTTCTTTTTTCTCATTTTAAAAACATAAAAAACCAAAATTTAGCCTTAAATTTTCGAATAATTACGAAAATGGCCTAAATAAGCTATTTTATATAATGGCCTAGTTAAGCCATATTTTAAGGCTTAAAACTGGATTTTAAGCAATTTTGTATATAAATAGGTATTACTCACCATGTATAAAAATAAAAAAAATCGCTTAGCGATTTTTTTCTTAAATCCTAAATCTTAAATCTTCTTTTTTATCTTAAAATCTAATATTTGTATTTTCTATGATCAAAGGATCTTCAAAAACATCTCGAATATGAACAGTTGTTGCATATAACAATATTGTAAATATTACTAAAATTATTATTAAAATTTTTTCCATTTTTTATATTATATTAAAATAATTAAAATATTTCTTAATTTTGAGGGACTAATTCAGGAATCGAAACTGAATTCCCTTCTTGTATTCCACTTATGGTATCGGTGAAAGTTGACCAAATTAAATCAAGAAAAATATTTTGCCAAAAATATAAAACAGGACTAGCTAAATAATTATCCCAAACCATCACTACCCCACCCCAAACGTAACTTAAATTATTTTGGGTTCCATCTGCCTCAATAATAGATCTCAAATCAAAACCAAGATAGCTCAAAATAATTATGGCTATAATTATTAAGAAAATCCACTGAACAAGCCCTTTATTCTTGTTTTTAAAGTTAAACATAATAAATTAGTCAAAAGCCCATAAAGTCTATAAAGTAAAAAGGGAAAAATTTGCTTCGCAAATTTTTAAAAAAAGACTTTCAACTTTCGACTTTAGAAACTTTAAACTTCTTTCATTATATAACATATTCAAAAAAATTAAAATAATATTGTGTGCAAAAATCATATATCTATATTTCACTAATCAAATTATGATATAATTTAATGAAGTCCGACTTCTAATCACTTCATTAAAAACCAATAAATTTTAATAAATAATCATAAAAATGAAATGAAAACAAAATTAATTCTTGCCGCCATAACAACATTATTGGCAGGCTCAGGTCTTATTGGCTATAACATCGTAAAAACAAAGGATTTTAGTGGAGAACCAGAAAATCTTCACAAAGTTTTAAGAGTCATTGATGGTGATACTTTTGAAATAGCTGGGTCCAGTGAAGAAGACCTAATTTCTGTTCGTATTTTAAATATTTCTGCGCCTGAAAAAGCTGAATGTTATTTTGAAGAAGCTACTAATGCCCTTAAAGAATTAATTCTAGATAAAGAAGTTCGCCTAGAAAGAGATATTTCTGGCACCGATAGATTTGGAAGACTTTTGAGACACGTCTTTCTTCCTCTTGAAATTGAAAAAGAAGACGATATTATGTTAAGTAAATATATGATAGATAATGGATTTGCCGTGGCTATTCCCTCTCCTCCTGATTTTAAATATAAAGAATATTTAAGTGCGGCCGAAGGTAAAGCTAAGCAATATGAAAAAGGAGCTTGGGGAGATTGTGAAAATCTACCCAACGATTTTAAAGGAACTGCTGATTCTAAACCTGATGATCCCGAATGTATTATCAAAGGAAATATTTCAGTTACTGGAGCAGGACATATTTATTTTTTACCTCAGTGTCCGTCATATTCACAAGTTAAAATTGATTCCAAAAAAGGAGAAGCTTATTTCTGCACTGAAGAAGAAGCTCAAAAAGCTGGTTTCAGCAAATCCCCTTCTTGTGCTAATACCTTCTAATAATTAGCATTAAGACGAAGTCCGACCTCTTGATGTGTATGCCAGTAACCTTTAGCTATTAAAAGTTGTTTAATCCTTTCCGAGGTCGTACTTCTTAAAACAATATTAAACAGTATAAAACACCTTGGTTTTTAACACCTTTACCCATAACCACAAAAATAAAATGAATTTAATTTATATAATAATTGCCGCAATCATTGGCTATATAATCGGAAAAAATAATTCTTCCAAAACTTCTCAATCACAAATAAGTCCTTTTGAAGAAATGGACGACACTGAATTAGAAAAGATGCAGACTAAGACAAAAGAAACCATCTCACAAAGAACTGAAGAACGAAAAGAAAAAATACTGGAATATATAAAAAAAGAAAAAGCTCATCAAGAAGCTCTGGCTAACTGTAGTATAGAAGAAAGAAAAGAAGGAGTTGATCGTAAAGAAATAGAAGACCTACTAGACATATCAAGAAGTACCGCTTTAAAATATCTAAACGAATTAGAAAAGGAGCAAAAAATCACCCAATCCTCCCCCACCGGCCGCACCGTCCATTATACTATTAACTAAATAAGGTAATTTATTTTCCAGATTTTCTTCTATTACATTCTTTGCATAACATCTGACAATTTTCAGAAACAGTCTTTCCTCCTTCATGCCAAGGTGTTATATGATCTGCTTCCATTTCTTCTATCCCAAAATGATCTTCACATTTCGGACAAATACCTTTTTGTTTTTCGTATGTCTCTCTCTTTTGTTTATCTGTAAAAGCACGAATATTTAAGTATTTTTCGTTTTTAGTTAAAACATATTCATAAATGCCTGATTTTTTAGATACATCTTCATCTTGCATCAATTTTGTTATTTCTTCTTCCAGTTTCTTTGAATTTATTTTTTTATTTTTAAATTCATTGTATAAAATTCCAAAGGGAACACCTTTCATTTCTTTACGATATTCAGGAAAAACAGCTTTTATCCAATTTACAACACTTTGAAAATATAACCATAATTCATTTGCATTTGGTTCGTGCTGATGTTTTGACATATAATCTTCAATATTTTCATTAGAAATCCACTTGATAGCAGTTTCTAAGTAATCTTGACGAATTGGTGAACCTTTCAAATAATCACTTGCTATAGAATGAGCAGGACAACCTGATTTACTAAAATGTCTTTTTGCATCAGTTAGCCAAGTTCCTGTATAAATAGCATTTCTTAATTCCTGATCAGTTAGTTTTTCCCCTGCTATATTTATAATTTTAAACCAATCCAATTTTTCTTTATCATTCCCTTCACAAAAATATATCATCAATTTATAGTCAAGAATCTGTTCTTTTTCAGTATCTTCAAGATTATGAAAATATTGAAAATCTATGGAAAAATTACCTTCAATATATTCACATAAACTTATTGTTCGTTGCTGCCCGTCTAATACTTCAAAAGTATCATCTTCGTTTTTTACCCAATACATCACATTAAGAGGAAAATCTTTTCTTGTGGTTTCAATTACAGCATCTCTTTGTTTGTCCTTATATATAAATTCTCGTTGGTATTTTGGACGAATATTTAATTTTCCATTATATCCAACAACCCCCTCCTCATTATTATTTACATAACCATTCACGACTTCTCTAATTGAAATTTCTTTAAGTTCTATTTTCATAAATTTATATTTTCTTATTTTTAATAATTATACGAGCATAAGGGGCTATAAGATATTTACTATTATCACTTACATAGTGTATCACTCCAACTGGCTTTATTTTAGTTTCAAATGCTAAAACACAATTTATGGCATTACCGTTTTTTTCTGAACCATCTTTCATAACCTTTTTAGGATTTATATAGTCTTTAGTAGGAGTAAAATTATTACGACTATTTCCAAGTGCAACTATTTCAAACTGTTCGGGGTTGTATTTATCCATAAAAGTAATTGGTACACCTATTGCACCTTTGTAGTCCATAGGAATGTTTTTTGTTATATCAACATTTATCGCATTATAATTATCATATTTAGGATAATCACTTTCATTTCCGTAATATTCTTTATATAGAATTAAATCATCATGACGATCTTTATAATCCAAATTAGTAAACCAACGAACTCCTTTAACTCTGATATATTTATTTCCATTTTCATCAATTCTATTTCCAGCAGAATTCAATGGATAATATTCTGGAACTCTAAACTCCCTATCCCCACTATGTATACTCTGACCAAACCAAATCTTTTCTTCTTTAACTAGTTTAAAGATTTCTTTATAGGTTAAGGCGTTTAAGTTTCCTATAATAATAAATTTTTTATTATATTCAAATAATTGAGCTACATATTCTCTAAATAAAGAAAAAGGTGGATTAGTTATCACAATATCAGCTTCTTTTAAAATTTTTATACATTCAGGGCTTCTGAAATCCCCATTTTGCTTTAATTTAGTTTTAACAGTGTCCAATTTATTTATTTTCCCATCCTTGTTTATATCTTTTACAATTTCTAATTTATATGAAGGTTTTTCTTTTTCAAAATGAGTAGATACTAATTTCTTTAAATCAAGATGTTCAAAATTTTCAGAAAAATATTTCCAAAAATGACTTTCTTCTGGGTCATCACAATTTAGGAAAATAATTTTACCTTTAAAATATGCTTTGTAATGGACTAATTCTTTCTCAATATCAGATAATTGAGTGTAAAATTCATCCTTTTTTGCCTTACTCGCTTTTTTTAAATTTTTGTTTGAAGATTTGTTTACCATAGATTTCTAATTATTCTCTTATATTTTATCATATACTCCCCCCCCCCATAATATAATTTATCCATATTAATTATTAATTCCTAACTATTTTTCATATCCTACACATTCACTAAGTCCTTTTGTTTTAATACAATTTTTAAAACTTGTTAGATTTTGTTCAGAAATATCTTTAATATTATCTATATTTAAATCTACCTCTTTTTTATTATAATATTTTTCATCTAACTGTCTATTTTTTTGATTTAAACTATCATTATACCCAATATAAGTCATAACAAAACCACTAAAAAATAGAATAATTGGAACAACATAAATATACCAACTATGGAATAACCCCTCTTTTTTTATAGTGGCATTTAATATAAAAATAAACAATACTAGAGCCCCTAAAATAAATGAAATTATACCTAAAACAAAAAAAGGCGACGATTCTGATTTAAAAATCTGAACACTAAAAGAAATAAAAGTAAATAAAGAAACAAAAATCCCTAATGTTTCTATATTTTGATCTTTTGTTTCTTGTATTTTGTCAATTTGCTCTGCTATTTCCTCTTTTAAATCGTTAACAGAATTATCTATTTTTTCTTTTGTTTCTTCTTTAATTTGACTTAACTTAGTATCTGTTTCTTTTTTGTATAATTTTAAAGTATTATTAAGCCCTTTCTGTGAATAAATACTATCCAGTAGAGTCTTCTTATATATTTCAACAACTTTTTCTGCTTCAGTATCATTTTCACTTCTTGGCTGCCCTCCTGTATCGTCAGTTAGTTTTTCAGCTTCAATTTTATCTTCATTCATAATCGATATAGTTATTTACCAAAAATCAAAAAGTTATTAGTCTCTTTGTCAAACTCGACTAGAAAACTTAAAATATCTTCTGAATTAAATTCATTTATATTTTTAGTTTCAAGCAAAGTATTGATATCTCTAGTCAAAACAATGCCATCTTTTTTACCAGTCACTCCTTTTCCAGTAAAAAATCCATTTGAAAAATGTTCAATATTATTACACTCATAACTATAAATGCTTTTTTGTTTACTGATTCTTATGTTTATTTCTTTAAAATCTTCTTCTTTAAATTTAGTATTTAAATTATTCTTTAAATCATCAAAACCACCTTCAATAAAAAAGGTTTTAACAAAACCCACCCTATTTATTTGAATACTTGAACTCCCGATCAAAAAATTAGAAATAGCTTCTATATATGTTGATGTTTTTTCTATATTACTTTCAAAAAATAAATCTAAACGATTTTTTGCAACACTAATATTAAAGCCTTCTAAATTCATATTAAGTCGAGGTATTTCACTAGGAGCATTACTTGGAAGTGGTATTGATTGAGTTTCTTTATAATCATCTTCATCTATTAAATCTTTCAACCCTTTTGTAAAATCTACGAAATCACCGTTGAAATCATTCTTAAAAAATAAAGCAAATTGTATTTTTGTAATTCTTTTATCCATAATTTTATTTTAATTTTTATTTTCTCTAAATTCTTTTATATATACGTGATAACCAAATGAGTGTAAGGAATCAGCCAAAAAAGAAGCTACTTCACTGCTATTTGTAAATCTTTTTGAAGAATTAATCCTATATTCTCCTGATGGTAATCTATTTATTACACCTGTTTTACACAACTGATCTTCAACTTCACTAAAACAAGGTTCATCATAGCCTTCGCCGCTACTATTAGATTCATACGATTGAGCTTTTATAATATAATCACCTTGTTCCCCAGTAGTTTTACTACCTGAAGAAGAATTTGAATTTGTTTCCACTGATAATAATAAACCCCCTGGTTGATTAATCCAAGTAGTTGAGTCGTTTTCATTTATTGAGATTGTTATATTTGGCATAATTTTTATTTTATTAATTTATAATAGAGAGTATTTTTAATAGAAACATTAAAAAATAATTTCATTACTCTCTATTATACCATAAAAACTGTTAAATTGCAAGCTTTTTGTATTAAATAATTTTATTCCCACCCTTGATTACTAACTTTCCACATAGTTTGTTCCTGTGGAACTTGAATTGGTCCGGCAGGTGTTTGTTGAGTTACGTTAACTGAACCTTTTTTAAAGCCAATAGTTAATCCAAAATAATTTGAAATATCTGCATTTTCTATATAAGCTAACTTATAATCTTTATTAACTTCATGGTGTCCCTCAATTTCTACATCTGGATTCCAAGCTTTTCCTAATCCCATATCTTTAGAATACTCTTCATATAACTCTGTCATTGTATCAGCTAATTCTTTTTCAGCATTTACCACTGTTTTTAACCCTAAATCTTCTTTAGCTTCTTTCCTTCCAATAAAATATTGATGTGAATATAATTTCTCTGTAAAATATTCAACTACCTTGTTAACTTCTTCTTCTTTCATTGGTGTATTATGACTTTTTAAAAGCCTTTCTGCTAATCGTCTAATTAAATTATGAGTTCTGTTTACATTACCCAAAGCCAAAGGATGAATTTGTGGTTCTGATTCTATGAATTTATTAAATATTTTTGTTAAATCTTCATCATTTTTAATTCCAAATTTTGATTTTGCTAAATCAAAATATGCCAAAACATCTTCCACTGAAATTGGGATCTTACCTTGTGGGTTTTTAGGATCTTGTGGGTTAAAAGCGTTAGCAGTTGATGGATCTATTGGAGAAATTTCTGATAAATCAGACATAACAATTTCATCAGCTCCTAGAGAAATCATGGTTGCTGCACTATGAGCTTTATAAGGGACAACTACTGAAAACTTATCACAATATTCTCTTATCATTGAAACTAATCTCCAAGGAACCATGGTATCTCCCCCAGTACTATAAAGCACTAAATCAATATTTTCTACTTTTCCTATTTCTCTTAATTGTTTAGAAATTATAGGAATAATATCCATAGCTACACGAGCGTTAAGGGGTCCTTGTCTGTCACTGGTTACATAAGTAATAACTTTTGAATTTCTTAATTGCTCTATTTTTTTTATTAAAGTTTTTCTTTCAGACATATTTTTGATAAATTTAATTATTAAAACCTATGTATTATATTCTACCACACCCCACTAATTTATATAAACCCCACATCAACGCTTAGCAAAATAATCCATAGGATTTAGATAAGCGTCTAAGGGAGCATAGGCAACAGTTACCTTTTTACAGCCTCTACTCCAAGTGTATAAGTCAATTTTTACCGCACTTTTATCAAAAACAGAGAAATGTAAATGAGGTCCTGTTGAGTAGCCTGTATTTCCACTATAACCAATAACATCTCCAGCTTTTACTGTTTGTCCAGGGATTGCTTTAATTAAAGATAAGTGGGCATAAAAGCTTGATAAACCGTTATTATGGTCTATAAGAACCCATTTTCCGTAAGAAACACAACCAGGATAAGCATCCATATTTTCAGAATATCTTACAACACCATCTGCTGTAGCTAACAGTGGAGTTCCTATTGATACACCGAAGTCTACCCCTCTATGAGGATTGGGATTTCCATTTTTGTCATAACCATAAGCCCCACTTAGAGCAAAAGGAGTTAATCCAAAATATTGGGTAATTCTAGGATTATCAACAGGATAAGTAAGAGCTCCACTTCCTTTTTTAGGAAGTCTCCCTTTATCTAATGTATATTCAAGTTGGGCTTCAAATTCTCTTAATTCTGTTTGAAGTTTTTGTTGTAAGGCTAGTTTTTCATCTAAAATATCTTGAAAATTAGATTCTTTATTTTTTGTAGTTGTAAGTAGTACGTTCTTAGTTTCTTTTGTGTTTTCTATAATTTCTTTTTGATCAGCTAGCTCAACTTTATATTCAATTAAATTATCTTTTTGAACTTCGGAATCTTCTTTGTCTGTTTCTAGTTCAATTTTTAATTTTTTAAGAGTATTAGTTTTTAATTGAAGTTCACTCTGAATTTTTTGTAATCCTTCTAAATCATTCCAGAAATTGGACATAGATTCATTTTTTAAGACATTCTCTAATATTGTATAAGATTCTTGTTCATGAATAGACCTGATAGATTCAGCTAAAGCTAAAGATGTCAGCTCTATATCTGATTTTTTGGTTTCTATATCAAGTCCTAATTTTTCAATTTTTAAACCGGAACTATAAATTTGATTAGTAGTTAAGTTTATATTTGTTTTTAATTTTTTTTCAGTTGTATTTAAGTAATGTATTTCATTACTTAAACTTTTCTTTTCTTTTCCAACTATTTCTAATTCTTCTTCCCATAACTGAATTTCTCCTTCTAGTTTTAGCATTTCAGATCCTTTTTCAGCGATTTGAGTTGTAAGCCTTTCTATATCAGAAGCATTCCCAAAATCAACAGGAAGAATTAATCCCAAGAAAAGTATTATACAAATTACTTGAGGATAATACCCCAGAGCATTATTTTTTAGTTGAATTAATTTTTTCAATAACATAGGTTAATCTTTTAATTGTTTCTTCTTGTCCTAGAACTTCTGAAAGAAGAAACGGGTCAGGAGATTTATCTTTTCCTGATAAGGCATAACGAATGGGCCAAAGTATAGAGCCTCTGCCCTTTTCTGAAGCATAATCCCATATACTTTCTTTAATTTTTTCAGCCGAAAATTCTTTAACTGATTCTATTAACTGAATACTTTTTTCTATTCTAGTTTTTAATAAATTTAAATCATTTTCGTCTTTCCAAAATATTTTTTCTAATTCATATTCTGGTTGTTCAAAATAATAATCCAAGTCTCCCTCTTCAAGCATTATTATAACATCTTCAAATTTTTCAATCCGTTCTTTGATTATAGGTAAGATTTTATTAAATAATTTATCATTTTCTTTAATTTTATTTCCAAACTCTTTCGGCAAAAATTCCAAAACTTTGATTTTAAAATCTGCTTCAGTCATTAATTTTATATATTCTTTATTTATCCAATTTAATTTTTCTATATTAAAGACAGCTCCACTTTTATGAACTTTTTTTATATCAAATTTTTCAATTAATTCTTCCAAGCTAAAAATTTCTTGTTCATCTTCTGGGCTCCATCCTAATAAAGCTAAGTAATTTATAATAGCTTCTTGTAAATAACCCTTTTCCTTGTATTCATCAATAGAAATAGCTCCAAATCTTTTAGACATTTTTGACTTATCAGGAGCCAAAATTAAAGGTAAATGAGCATAAATAGGTCGTTTAGCTCCAATTGCTTCTTGAATTAAAATTTGTCTAGGAGTATTTGATATTCCGTCTTCTCCTCTAATTACATGACTCACTTCACTTTCAAAATCATCAACTACTACTGCTAAGTGATAAAGAGGATCACTTAAACTTTTAGCAATTACGAAATCACCTAATTCTGTTGTGTCAAATTTTATTTCTCCACGAACTAAATCTTGAAAAATAATTTCTTTATTTGGGTTCTTGAAACGAATTACTTTTTTATCTCCATCTTTATTTTCCTCTGCTTCGTATGCAAAACCATCCTTAATCATTTTTTCTAGATATTTTTCATAAAGCTCTGTTTTTTCTGACTGACGAGAAATTTCTCCATCATAATCTAACCCTAGCCACTTTAATCCTTCTATGATATTTTTTTCAAATTCTTCTTTTGACCGTTCTCTATCAGTATCTTCAAGACGAAATAACATTTTTCCATTATTTTGTTTTGTAAAAAGATAATTAAATAAAGCTGTTCTGGTTGTTCCAATATGAAGTAACCCAGTTGGAGACGGCGGTAATCTAGTTATTACATTATTAATTATTTCTTTGTTCATTTTATTCAAGTTTTTAATTAAACAGATTTATCCCGTTAGAGATACTTTTAATAAAGTGTCTCTAATGGGATTCGTGTTCAATAATTATATTTAATAATTCAGTTGCGATTTTATGGGCAGAATTTTCAATTGAAAATTCTTTAGCCTTTTCACTTAAATCTTTCATTTTTACTGAGTCATCCATTAAACGATTGATTTCTGTCAAAAATAATTCAGGACTTAAATTTTCTTGTTCTATTACAACACAAGCACCTGCACGAGCATAAGAAAAAGCATTTTTTCTTTGGTCTCCGCTAACAGCTTCTGGTATAGGAATTATTATACTGGGCTTACCCCATATTGCAATTTCTGATATTGATCCTGCTCCTGCACGAGAAATTATCAAGTTAGTAATTCCAGCTGACATTCGCATAGCTAATGTTTTTAAATAAGGAAAGGCTTTATATCTTTCTTCAAATTCATTGTTATATAAAACAACACTGGCTCGTTTTTGTGTATCTTTGAATAATTTTTTTCCAGTTTGATGTATAATTTGATACTTTTTTACTAATTCAGGTAGAATATCAATTAAATTTTCATTAATACTTTTTGCTCCACTTGAACCTCCTAAAACTAAAATAGTAGGTATATCAGCTTTTAATTTTAGAAATGTTTCAGCCCCTTCTTTTAAAGGGATGGTTATCTCTTTTTGAACCGGGTTTCCTAAAAAAGCTACTTTATCTTTTTCTGATTCTAAATACTGAATAGCATCAGGAAATCCTAAAGAAATTCTTTGTGCAAATTTTGAAGCCCAACGATTAGTCCTTCCTGGAACTGAATCAGAAATATGGATAAATACAGGAATTCTTAATATTCTAGCACTTAATAGTACGGGGAAAGCTACATTTCCTCCGTTGCTAAAAATAACATCAGGGAAAATATTAAAAACTATAAAGATTGATTTTAGAAATCCCCATGCTGTTTTAAATAACCCAAAGAAATTTAAAATTGAAAAATGTCTTCTTAATTTTCCTGCTGAAATCTTTTTAAATTCTATATTATTCTCAAATAATTTTTTCTTATCATAAGGGCTATTTGATAAAAAATACATTTTTGGTTTAAGTAATTTTTTTTCTATTACTAAATTATTTATTTCTTGAGCAACGGCAATAATAGGATAAAAATGTCCTCCACTTCCCCCGCCTGTAAAAATTATTTTCATAATATCTTTATAAATTAAATTTTAATAAGTTTTTAAACAAGTCTTTTTTTATAAGTAGATATATTTAATAAAATACCTACTTCGGCTAATGCAAATAACAATGCGGTTCCTCCTTGGCTAACAAAAATTAAAGGCATACCTGTTAAAGGAAAAATTCCTAACATTGAAGCTACATTAATAAATGATTGAGATACTATAAGTATAACAATACCAACAGCTAATAATCTACCAAAAACATCAGTTGAACGAGATGCAATTTTTAAACCTCTAAAAGCAAACATTAAAAATAATGTTAGTAAGAGAACACAGCCGATAAAACCCCATTCTTCTGCAGTAACAGCAAAAATAGAATCACCTGTTGGCTCAGGTAAATATCCAAATTTCTGAATACTTTTCCCAAAACCCTTCCCCCAAAAACCACCTGACCCAATTGATATTAATGCGTGATTTATTTGATAACCTGCTCCTGCTAAATCTGCTGAGGGATTTAAAAATGTTAAGAGTCTTTGCCAGATATAAGGTTTATATAAAGCCAAGGGAATAATGGCTAAAAAAGTTGAGCCCACAATAATAAAAAGATGTTTGAAATTTATTTCAGCCACTAAGAGCATTCCTAAAGCAGTAAGTACTATAATTATTAAAGTTCCATAATCAGGTTGAAAGAAAGAAATTCCAGCAATAATTCCTAATAGAATAAAACTGGGAATTACACTATAACGCCAATTATTTAATTTATTTCTAAATACAGATAAAAATGTGGCAAAATAAAGAACGAAAGAAATTTTTAATAATTCTGCTGGTTGGAAAGAAAATCCAAATATATTCAACCATCTACTAGCACCTCCATGTTTGAGTCCAATTCCGGGTACGAAAACTAAACACGAAATAAATATAGATATTAAGAAAATATAAAAAGCATATTTTTTATAATTTCTATAATTTATTTTAGATAAAATAAACATAGCAGTAAGTCCACCAATTAGACCTAAACCAATTTGTTTTATAAAGATATTTAAAAAATCAGATTTTCCTTTAGCTAACAATCCCATAGATGCAGACATAAACAAAAAGAAGCCTAATGAAATCAGCAAGAACACAATGAATGCGAAAATTTTATCTACTTTTCTTTTTTGAGACATGTACCAGTAATTATACTATATATTTTCTGAAATAGCTGAAATAAAAAATAGGCGGAATTGTTTTCACAATTCCGCCTTAAATCTGCTTTAGTCTAGTACAGGGTGAATCATCCAAACATTCCTTTCTGAACTTTTTTCATTTTGAAGAAATGTTGGTAAAGGAACTTTTGCTGTTTTAACTGTAAATTTCTCTGGTATTTGTTGAGGTTTTATCCTTTTTAGAGATGGGTCTACCAAGTTAATTACACTTGGTTCGTAATAACGAGGTTTCTTATTCCCCACCTTCATTTTTAGAAGTAAATTATAATCTCCATTAGTATAGACATCAATTACTGTATAAACAGTATTTTCTTCTAAATATTTTTGGGGAATTCCTCGTCCTTTCCAGAATCCAAAAAGAGTTCCTATGAGAAAAAAGTTAACTAGCATCAAAAGCCAACCAAAAATAGTATTTACAAACATAACCTCCTCCTTTTTGTATGAAATTATTTATTAAACAATCTAGTTTATTTATATAGTATTTTGTGAATATTGTCCAGTTTTTGGCTAAAAAAAGTTCGACTTTTTAAATAGTAGTAGTCGGACTACTACTATTTTTATTTTGCTAAAAATAGGAATTTAATGTATAATATACGAATGTTCTTTGATATCGGATAGTTGCTGAATTTTTCTTTCAGAAAAATTTGGAGGAAAGTCCGGACACTTACCGAGCATCTCACTATCGTGAGATACAGATTTATGATTTAAGATTTAGGAATTAAGAACAAAAAATTTGCTTTGCAAATTTTATCTTAAATCTTAAATCCATATTCTTAAATCTGCAACGAGCGATAGCGAGGTGTTTGGTTAAAATGGTAGCAGGTAATACCTGTCGTTAGCTTTATGGCTATAGAGGTGCGAGCAGAGACGCTGAAATCCGAAAGGAAATCAGGCGCTTTAGAGCGTAGTCCCTCACTCAGATTGACATTTTTGTTTACAAATTTTTTGAATTTGTGATGTCAATCTGGGTGAGGGGGTGAAACGGCTAAATCCTTACTTAAGTGCAAGGTCGTACCCGACACTTTGAGCATAAGCTCAAAGTGCCTAGTCGAAAGTCAAAAGTCGAAAGTTTATAAAGTTAAAAAATTTGCTTCGCAAATTTTTCACTTTTGACTTTAAGAACTTTACAGACTTTAAACTAGACACTTTGTTTGTGAACAAAGTGTCGGGAGTGCCGCTTGAGATATATTGGTAACAATATATCCAGATAAATAACTATCTATTACAGAATCCGGCTTATAGATATTAGAGAACATACTAAAAAATACCAGCATTCATTTGCTGGTGTTTTTTATTTTTAAAGTTACTAGTAAAACAAATCTAAATTTAGAATATAAAATATAAAAGTTATTATGATATTATCAATAATATCATAATAACTTTTAACTTGTGATTAAAACCCTCCCTTTACTATTCCATTTAAATGGAATAGTAAAGGGAGCTAAGTTTTTAATTTAAATATTTTTTAAGTATTTCAGTAGTTTCTTTCTCATTCTCTGTTTTCATTAATTCTATCCTTAATTCTTTTGCTCCTTTAAACCCTCGCACATAAGCTCCAATATGTTTTTTCATTAAATTAAAAGGTTTGATTCTTTCTTCCCCACCATAAAATTTTTCATATAACTCAATATGTTCAATCAAAACCCCTAACTTTTCTTTAATACTTAGCACTCCGACTGCTAAGTCGTTATTAAAAAGCCACGGATTGCCGAAAATTGCACGACCAATCATAACTCCATCTACTCCAGATTCTTCAGCTCTTTTAATTCCCTCTTCTATATTTTTAATATCTCCATTTCCTAAAATTAGAACTCCTGAACCCTTGGCTATTTCAACTCCCTTTTTTATAATATCCCAATTAGCAGGAACCTTAGACATTTCTTTTTGAGTTCTTCCATGTAATGTAATTGCAGCAGGCTTTTCTTCTAATAAAATTGGTAACCATTTCTCAATTTCATTTTTCTTATATCCAATTCTAGTTTTTATAGATACAAGTAAATCCCCAGCTCCTCGCTTTGTTGCTCTAATTATTTCTTTAGCTAATTCAGGATTATCAATTAATTTTGCTCCTGCTCCTTGTTTAATAATATTTTTCTGAGGACATCCCATATTAATATCAATTCCATCAAAACCTAGCTCAGCCATTAATTTAGCTGACTCTTCAAAATTTTCAGGCTTTGATCCAAATAATTGAGCTACAATAGGTCTTTCATTTTCACTAAATTGTAATAATGGCATTAATTTTTCTTTTCCGATTGAGCATAAACCATCACAAGCCACAAATTCTGTAAACAATATATCAGGTTTTCCATATTTGGTAACTATTTGTCTTAAAGCAGCATCACTAACATCAACCATCGGAGCTAAAGCAAAAAATGGTTTTTTATTTTTTTGTAACTTTTTCCAAAAATTATTTGACATCTTGTTTTATTTATTACGGTATGATAATATCATTTTTAGATAGTGATATCAATAAGTAATTGATTATTTGATAATAAAAGGGGGTACATCATGGAAATAATAGATAGAACAGATTTTGTTATGGAGGTGGATACTTCAGAAGAGGCTTTTGAGTCCCTTCCTCAAACATTTTTGCAAAAATATCGAAGTGGAGACGAAGTTTTTGTCGGTATTGGAATGTTTCGGATAGCTGGTGTAGGTCCTTCTAGAGGAAGACCTGCTATTAAAGTTATTTATGGATATTTCGGAGATGAAAAGAAAGCTTCGTATTTTTACCTTCCTTCAGGAAGAATTTAATCTTAAAAAAGGGGTTATTATGATAAAGAAATTAAAATCTCGCACAGGTAATGTTATAGAGGTGGATACTTCATCAAAAGCCTTTCAAACTTTACCACAAGAATTTTTACAACATTATCGACATGGAGATAGAGTAATTCTTCGTAAAATGGTATTTGTGATGGTAGGGGTTGGTAATTTTGAATTTACTGGCTGTAATTTTTCTATAAAAGTTATATGGGGGTTTTTACACGGAGAAGAAAGAATTTCTTGCCGTTACCCTATCCGAAAAGGTGATTTTCAACCATTTATTGAAACTTAAAGGAGGAGAAAATGACTAGAGATGAGAGGTTAAGAAAAAGTTGGTGGTGGAGGAGTATATTCTTTTTAACAATAGCTATTGTTCTTTTGATAGGAAGTTTCTTCATTCCTACAGAAACTCTCAAGGGCACCATTTTTTTATGTTCTCTAACTAACATTGAAATATTATTGTTTTTAGCAGCAGGTTTTTGTTTTACTATATACGAGGTATATAGTGACTAAATTTAAGTATGGGGGGGATTCGCAAAGCGAATCTCCCCTATTTTTAATCTTTAAATTTATGAAATACTTTATTATTGAATCTTAAGTCTATATATTCAAATTCTTTTTCTTCAATATCACCAAGATCAATTAAAATTGCTTGTAAATTTTCTAATAAAATATCAAAATCTTGTTTCCCCTCAAAAAGTAACTTAGAATTATTTCCAAAAAGTAATTCATAATCATCATTTTCCTTTATTGTTAAGCGGTAAACATTCAAGTTTATATCTTTAAGAAAACGAATAAATAAATTAACTTTTTCAAATTGTTTTCCACTAGCTCCTGTTAAATAAGTACTTCCTAATATTTCTTGTATAGAATTAGCATTATTTTTTTCTTGATAATATTTAAAATAAACATTATTAGAAAAACTCATTGCTTTGGCATAAATATAAGCTTGATCATCCATAAAGTAACAAGATTCACTTTTTCCTACAATGTCTTTTAAATCAGAAGGTTCTACCACTTTATATAAGGTTTGAATTTCCTGATCTTCACAATATAGAGCAAAAGGTTTCCTTTCTGTAATATTTACATTAATTGTATGAAGATCGCTAAATGAAATAACAATTTTGTTAATTATTAGAAATGAACTAAAAAGTTCCCTTTTAATTTTAAATTTTGGATAGAGGAATATATTTGACCTAGAAAATAATTTAAGATAATCCCCTTCTAAATTTTTATTTACTATTTCTAAAATATCTTTATCTTGAACCACTTCATTCCCAACTATATTAATATTTAAAATAGTCGTTTCTTTTCTCTTTGATGAATAAGAAATCAAGAAAGTTAAAATAAATAAAAATATCAAAAAAAACACAAATTTTGCTCGAAAAATTCGTTTATGTTTTTCTACTACTTGTTGCGATCTAAATTTTCGCATATTTTTACTTAGCTTAATTATTTATTAGCTTGAATAGTTTCTTTTCCTCCCATGTATTTTTGAAGTACTTCAGGGATTTTTATAGAACCGTCTGCTTGTTGAAAGTTTTCTACCAAAGAAACTAAAATTCTTGGTGTTGGAATAGCTGTACAATTTAAAGTATGTACATATTTAGCTTTATCCTCTCCTTCTTTGTAACGAATATTAAATCTTCTTGCTTGAAAATCGTGGAAATATGAAGCTGAAGAAATTTCTCTATATTTATTTTCTCCCGGAACCCATAATTCAACATCATATTTTTTAACTTGTCCTTGTCCTAGATCTCCTCCACAATTTATTACAGTATGATAAGGGATTTCCAAAGATTCAATAAATTCTTCAGTATTTCTATTTATCCATTCATGCTGTTTAACTGATTCCTCATGGCTAGCTTCACATAAAATTACTTGTTCCATTTTGAAAAATTCATTTACTCTGATAAGTCCTTTGGTATCTTTTCCATGACTGCCAGCTTCTCTTCTGTAACAAGGAGAAAAACCTAAATATTTTTTAGGAAGATCTTCTTTTTTTAGAATTTCACCTGAATGGTAACCTGTCACAGGGATTTCAGCAGTTCCGATTAAATAATCACCATCTTGCGTACAATAAACATCATCAACATCATTTGGTAAGTGACCTGTTCCATAAAGATTTTCTTTTTTAACAATAGCTGGAGGAAGCATCGGAATAAAGCCCTTTTTATCAAAAAAATCATTAGCATAATTCCAAATAGCCCAAGAAAGTCTAGCACCATCTCCTATTAAATAATAACCTCTAAATCCATGAATTTTAGTTCCTCTCTCAAAATCTACCATTTCTAAATTATTCATAATTTCAACATGGTCTTTTGCTTCAAAATCAAAAACAGTTTTTTCTCCCCATGTTTTAATTTCTTGATTATCTTCGTCTGATTCTCCGTCAGGAACAGACATATCAGGAATATTAGGAACTTGTAACATTAATAATTTCCATCTTTGCATTATTTCTCGTAATTCTTCTTCTCCTTTTTGAAGTTCTTTTTTCAATCCTTGTGATTCTGCTATCAATAATTCTTTTTCAGCTAGGTCTTGGCTTTTAGCAACTCTATCTGAAATAGAATTTTGTTCAGTCCTTAATCTTTCTACTGTGGCTAAGACTCCCCTTCTTTCATCATCTACTTTGAATAATCTTTCAATATCAAAATCTATGTGCTTTTTTACAGCCCCTGCTTTTATCATCTCTTTATTTTCTCTTATGAATTTTATATCTAACATATATTAGTCTAAAGTCTATAAAGTCAAAAGTTAAAAGTCTTTTTTTAAAAATTTGCTTTGTAAATTTTTTACTCTCGACTTTATGGACTTTATAGACTTTTGACTTAATTATTATTTTTTAATAATTCTGTTGTTCTTATAATAACAAAAATGTTAAAATTAAAAAAGCATATAAATATGGAAGAAATTAAAAAACTTCAAAAAGAAGATTGGCCAGAAAATATTTTAGAAATGGCTGATCTACCTAAACAATTACATTATCGTGGACAAAAACCTGATTGGGGCTCTATTTTTCTAACAGTGGTTGGTTCAAGGAAATATTCTCAATATGGAAAAGAAGTTTGTCAAAAATTAATTGAAGGATTAAAAGGTTATGATATTACTATTGTATCTGGTTTAGCTCTAGGAATAGATGCTATTGCTCATAAAACCGCTTTGGAAAATAATTTAAAAACAATTGCTTTTCCTGGTTCAGGATTAGATGAAAATTTTATATACCCTAAGTCAAATTTTGCTTTAGCTAAGGGAATATTAAAGGCTGGTGGAACTTTGTTGTCTGAATATGAACATAAACAAGAAGCTACACCTTGGACTTTTCCGCAAAGAAATAGGATTATGGCGGGGTTAAGTAGGGCTACTTTGGTTATAGAAGCGACTGAAAAATCTGGAACTTTGATTACTGCTAGACTAGCTTTAGAGTATAATCGTGAGGTTTGTGCTGTCCCCACTTCAATTTTTTCATTCTATGGGAAAGGTTCAAATAAATTATTACATCAAGGAGCTACACCGATAACTTCTAGCCAAGATTTATTACAAGTTTTAGGTTTTGATTTAGAAAATCAAGAAGCTCAACTCAAAATAAAATTTGACGATTGCTCTAAAGAAGAGAAATTGATTTTAGAAAACTTAAAAGAACCAAAATCTAGAGATGAATTAATTCAAAATTTAAAGATGCCAGTAAATCAAGTAAATATTTTGTTATCGTCAATGGAAATTAAAGGATTGATATTAGAATCTTTAGGCAAAATTCAAATAAAAGATTAAATATATTAATATAGAATAATCCTTAGTATTAAGTTATAATTATTTATTATGTTAAATAAAATAAAAACTTTTTTTATAAATGTTCAATTTGTTTATTGGGTAATTTTAGTTCTTTTTGCAATTTTTGTTTCTTTAACTTGGGTAGGAAATAGTCGTTTAGGTTTATTAAATGAAAAAATTGATTTAATTACTTCAGACTTAACATATTTAGAGGAGAATACTGCTGCATCTACTACTGAATTAAGAAAATCAATTACTCAAACTCATTCAGATCTATCTTTAGCAATAAATGATGAAAAAAAGAATGTAGGAGAAATTGAAGAATTATTAGGAGTGTATAAAGAAGAAAATGAAAAAATTTCAGGCACAGTAACTACTCTTGAAAAATTAAGTAAAATTGATCCAGAAATATTACAAAAATATTCTAAGGTTTTTTTCTTAAGCGAACATTATGCTCCTGCTCGTTTAGCTGAAATTCCAGATACTTATGAATATCACGAAGATAAATTTTCTAAATTAGACTCACAAGTTTATCCTTATTTAGAAAATATGTTGAAATCTGCCTTAGCTGATAATTTAGGAATTTATGTTTACTCTGCTTATCGTTCTTATGAAGAGCAAAATGCTCTTAAGAGTTTATATACAGTAATTTATGGAGCAGGAACGGCTAATCAATTTTCAGCTGATCAAGGTTATTCTGAGCACCAATTAGGAACAGCTGTGGATTTAATTACAACCGGAATTGGTGGAACTTTGGAAGGTTTTGAAAATACTGAAGCTTATCTTTGGTTATTAAATAATGCTTACAAATTTGGTTTTACTCTTTCTTATCCAAAATATAATGATTTTTATGTTTATGAGCCATGGCATTGGCGTTTTGTAGGTGTAAAATTAGCTACTCACTTACATGATACTCAACAAAATTTTTATGATTTAGATCAACGAGAAATAGATGAGTATTTGATTAACCTGTTTGAATAAAAGATAAAGCAAAAAAACAAAATAAAAAAGAGGTCGGTTTGGATTAAACCGACCTCTTTGATCTTTAGTCCAGAAAGGTTAAGCTGTTGCTGTCCTTTCTTTTTTGATCGGAAGGTTACAGTCTTCATAACTGTCACATTCGTCACAATTATGGAAGCAACGTATTACAGAAATTCCCAATACCTCTTCAAGGAACATACCAAAGGGATCCTTTTCTTGTTTTTGCAGAATCTGAACGACTTGATACTCTTCACGAATTCCAATGCTCTGAATATCGTGCCCGTCTTTTTCAAGACGACCTCGGACAGTTTTCCACAAAAAGTCTTGCATGGATTTGCAGTCTGCTCGCAGTGTTTCAGCCTTTTCCTTTTGGCTTTGTGAAAGTGAATTTGAAGCCGTGGGAAGGCTTTTAATACATGCGTTAAACTCATCAACCAAAGAGTTTCCCGTTGAAAACAAGGCTTTCTCAAAAAGGTTTAACTCATGAATGATTTTTTCATTCTCCGCGATTTGCTCATCAGGAGCCGGCAAGAAATCTTCGCTAATCATGAACCCAATGACCCTTTCCATCCAAGTCCCTTCAAATTTTTTCTGAAAATCAACCAGGTCTTTTAACATTGTATTTCTCCCTTTTTTTCTGATTGTTGTCTTCCGATATTGGAAATTATAAGAACTACTTAAACTTCCTGTATTTAACCAAATATTAGTCAATATGTCAATGGTTTTAAAATAGTAGTACTCCGAGCACTACTATTTTATTTATTTTTTGCAAATTCTCTCAGGTCTTCATGTTTATCATTTTCATCTACAATTTCTGATTTAATAATTTCTTCCAAAATGTCTTCTAGGCTTATTACTCCAACTATTCCATTAAATTCACCTTTAACTAAAAACAGATGTTGTCGAGTTTTTAAAAACTCGTTAAAAATAGTATCTAAGTTTTCATTTTCATCAATGAAAATTACTTTTTCATTAGCAATCTCACCTACAGTTTTCCCCATATTCTTTTTACCTAATAATTGGGATAAATATAATATACCTACTACATTATCCGGGCTATTTTTATAGACAGGAACTCTAGAAAAACGGGTTTCTCTAAATATTTCCAAAAAATCTTCATCAATTATTTGTGAAAATTCAAATGCTGTTATTACTGTTCTAGGGGTCATTACGTCTCTTACTATCGTATCAGAAAAAGTTAAAGCTCCCTTTATTATTCGTTCTTCATCTAAATCAATAGATGATTCTTGAGTGTCTTCATGCTCTTCAACAATTTTTATTAATTCTTTTTTTGAATAAATAGTAGCTAATTCCTTTCCTAAAGATTTATCAAGCATCCATGCGATTGGCCAAGAAATAGGATAAAAAATAAAGATAAAAATTTTAACAATCCAAATTACTTTTGCTCCTAATTGAAGAGCAAAACGAGAAAAAATTGCTTGAGGTATAATTTCTCCAAAAACAACAATAAGTCCAGTAGCGATTAACCCAGCAACAAGGCCAGAAGCTATTGACCCTAAGAAAATAGCTAAAGCAGAGTTTATAGCAACATTTCCTAACAATAATGTAGTTAATAACAAGTTCCCTTCTTTTCTGATTGGATAAATCTTTTTAGCGTTTTTGTCTCCCAAAGACATTTTTCTTTTAAGTTCTGGGGTATTTAGACTCATTAAACCCAAAGTTAGCCCTGAAAATAAAGCTGAGAACAAAAGAAGTATTATAATAATGAAGTAATTGAGCATATATTTATATAAATATTAATTTTTAATTTATTAAACAAAATTTAAATTAAACCAGATAAATCAGCTTCCTTATAATTTGGACCTTTTAAAATTTTACCATCTTCTCTAAGAATCGGCTTACCGTCTTCTCCTAATTTACTCATATTTGATTTATGTTTTCGTAAAAAGGCTTCTCTAAAATTTTCAAATTGTTTTATTGCTACAGCTGTTCCAGAAAGGACAACCTGTATATCAGCCATTTCCGCTAAAGCTTTTTCAAAATCTCCCTTAGGAATTTCTTCTCCTTTTTCTAGTTTTTTAATCATAGAATCTAATTCTATAAAAAATTCTTTAACTTCTTCATCAATTAGTGTTTTTCTTAGTTTAAGAATTTTAATACTAGGATTTTCTTTAATAGATACTCCAAAAGCTTTGTGAAATTCTTCTATATAGTCTTCGTTTGTTTTATTCATTAGATTTTATTATAGCATGAATTTTGAAAGCTCATAAAATATCTCATTCCCTTGACCTCCGCTCGCTCAAATTTTTCTCCCTGAAAAATTTAGCTTCGCAGCCTCCGTCTTTAGAATCCTATCTAACAACTAAAATAGTAAAACCCCAATGCTGTCGCATTAGGGCTTAACTATTTTATGTTGCCGGACTAGGATTCGAACCCAGATTGGCGGAACCAAAATCCGCAGTCCTACCATTAGACGATCCGGCAATATTACTTCCCTATTTTACATCTTTTATTAATTTTATCAACAGTAATTCTAGAGGTAATTGTGGAATATAAGAAAGTTTAATCTGAGAAGAACTTTCTATTAATTCTATTAATGTCTGAGAATTTAAATTTGAATCTTTATCTTCAGCTAATTTTTTAATAAATTCAAAATCTTTTTCTGAAAAATCATTTTGAATATCCTTAATCATATCTTTAGCAAAACGAGTTAATAAAATAGCTCTAATTTTATGCATTATTAATTTTAGAAACATTTGAGTGTCAGTACTATTTTCCAAGGCTTCTTGAATCGCACTTAATCCCCTTTCTAAATCTTTTTCTGCAATAGCCAAAATAAAGTTATTTACCAAATCTCCTTTAGGAGCTCCTGTAATTTTTTCTACTTCTTGAAGGCTTATTTTTGAGTCACTAGAAGTTGAAATAACTTTTTGTAGTATTCCTAATGTATCTCGAAATGAACCTTCTCCTAACAAAGCAATTAAATCTTCTGCCCCGTCTTCTAATTTCAATTTTTCTTTTTTACAAACATCTAAAATAGCCTTTTTTAGAATTTCTAAAGAAGGTTTTTTAAAGGTAAAAGTCTGACATCTTGATAAGATAGTATCTGGTATTTTTTCAATTTCAGTTGTAGCTAGAATAAAAACAACATGCTTAGGAGGTTCTTCTAATGTCTTTAAGAGTGCGTTAAAAGCTTCTTTGGTAAGCATATGAACCTCATCTATAATATATACTTTGTACGGGGATTCAAAAGGTAAAACCTTAACTGCTTCACGAAGCTCTCTGATGTCATCAATTCCTCGATTAGAAGCAGCGTCAATTTCGTTTAAATCATTAACTGAACATTTTATTTCTTGAGCTAAAAGTCTGGCTACAGAAGTTTTTCCTGTTCCTCTAGTGCCTGAGAATAAATAAGCATGAGCTATATTCTCTAAAGAAATAGCTTTTTGGATAGTATCTGTGATATGTTCTTGTCCTAAAACTTCTGAAAATTTTTGCGGACGATATTTCCTGTATAGTACGAGATTAGTCATAAACAATATTATAACATAGATAAAATTTATATAAAAAAGCCAATCGTCGGCTCTGTTGAGCCGACGATTGGGATTTTAATTTTTTATTTATGCCCACTGTTTAGCTTTTAAAGCTTCTTTTGCAGCTTCTTGCTCGGCCTCTTGTTTTGAGATGCCTTCCCCCGTTGAGATAGTCTTTCCTTTTAGAGTAACTTCTACTTTAAATTTTTTAGCATGATCAGGTCCAGTTTCACTGACTGTTTTGTAAATAGGGGTTGTTCTTTCAAATTCCTGAGCTTTCTCTTGAAAATGACTTTTAGCATCTTGCCATAATGAATTTTCAACTACGGCATCTGTTATTGAAAGAAAATAAGTTTCAATAAATTTAGCTGAGGAATCATATCCTTGATCTAAATAAATTGCTCCTATGATTGCTTCTACCACATTTGCAATAATATAAGTTCTAGCTCTACCCACATCTTTTGCTTCTCCTTTTGATAGTAATAAGTAATCATTTACTTTTAATTCCTCAGCTACTCTTAATAAAGAAGTTGTATTTACGATTGCTGATCTATAAGCAGTTAAAACACCCTCTTTTTCTTCAGGAAATTTATTAAATAAATAATGAGTAGTTACTAATTCTAAAACAGCATCTCCTAAGAATTCTAATCTTTCATTATGCTTTAAATCTGGTCCTTTGTTTTCATTTAGATAAGAGCGATGAGTAAAAGCTCTTTGCAAAAGATCAAGATTATTAAATTTTATATTTATTTTTTCCGAAAATCTTTCAAAATCAGTCATAGTCTTTTTTTATAAGTCTTTAGTTTTTAATATTTCTTTCCCCTTTTCAATTATAGGAACTATATCATTATATAGATTTAACTCTGATAGATCATTTAGTTTAAACCATTTTACGTTATCTAACCCTCCAGATTCATCTCCTTTTTGTAAACTAAGAGAATCATGCTCTGCTTTAGCTAAATAATAAATTACTTGTCTCCTTACTTTACCTCTCTTAGGGCTATTAGCAATATATTCATTTTCTCCAATCTTATCTATAATTTCAATATCCAAACCCATTTTTTCTTTAGCTTCTCTTACAGCACATTCTTTTTCACTTTCTCCTTCTTCTAAACCTCCTTTTGAAAGAGTCCAGTGTCCGAAAATATCGTGAACTAAAGCTGTGCAAAGATTATTATCATGTATAGAATAAACCATGGCACCACATTTTTTTTCAATGGGCATTTTTTCATAAGGAGTATCATCTTTTTTATTCTTACTTGTTTCGTGTTTTTGAGGTTCTCCTAATTCTTTGTAAATAGTTCCTAGTACTCCACTTATAAATTTACTACTATTTTCTCCACCAAAAGCTTTTGACAATTCAATTGCTTCATTAATAGCTACTTTGGGAGGGACTTCTTTTCTATCTGAAAATAACAATTCACAAATTCCTATTCTTAAAATATTCCTATCTATTACAGGAATTTTATCTATCGGCCACTGAGGAGCAGCTTGTTTGATAATATTGTCTAATTCTTTTTGTTTTTCAAGAATGCAGTTTATTATTTTTTCTGCAAAAGGAGGAACTTCAGATGTCTGAGCAAAATCTTCTATATTTTTCGCTAATATCTCATGAATATCTGTTTTATTGATATCATCTCTTGCATCCCACTCAAAAAGAGATTGAAGGGCTATTGATCTTAATAAATGTCTATCTAACATATTTTAAACTAAAAATTTAATTCGTCAGCTGACGAAGAAAAAGTAAAAAAGACATTTTTACTTTTTATTTATTTACTTTTTTTAGATAACTTTTTCAAATCCAGATTTTTTTCTTCTTCCTTATCTGTTTCTTTAGCATTAGGGTCAATTCCTAGTGATTTCATTTTAGCAATTTGTCTTTCGTTTTTCTTTGCTATTTTAGCATTTATATCTATAACTTCTTTATCTTTGTAGTAACCACAATTATCGCACATTCTATGACGTAAATGAAGAGAGCCACATTTTGGACATGTGGATAATCTAGGTTCTTTTATTCCATGGTGTGAGCGACGACTTCCTGTCTTACCACTTGTTATTCTCATTCTTGATGACATATAACCTTGAATTATAGACTATTTCCCCAAAAAAGCAACCTATTTATTACTAAAAAGGACCGCTTTTATATACCTTTTATCTTTTGGCTTTTTATTTTATACTATCTAATATGTTTAAATTCTCACACCTACATACTCACAGCCATTATAGTCTTTTAACAGCTCTTCCTAAAATAAAAGATCTAGTTTCTAAGGCAAAAGAATATGATATGCCTGCGCTTGCTCTGACTGATAACGGAAATATGTATGGAACGATTGAATTTTATCAAGAGTGTTTAAAACAAAAAATTAAACCTATTATAGGAGTTGATTTTTATGTGGCTCTAAAAACTAAAGAAGATAAAAGATCAGGGATTGATAATAGAAATCATCGTTTAATTTTGTTAGCTAAAAATGAAACAGGTTATAAAAACTTAATTCACTTAGTCAGCCAAGCCTATTTAAAAGGATTCTATTATAGACCAAGAATTGATCGAGAACTGCTTAAGGAATTTAAAGAAGGTTTAATTTGTATTATGCCTCAATTTAGTGGTGAAGCTCCGAAAGCTTTGGAATATAACGATATTGAAAAAGCGACAGATATAATAAATTGGTATCAAAAAACTTTTTCTGATTTTTATTTAGAAATAGTTCACCATCCAGAAATAGAAGGTCAAACTGAATTAAAAAAGAAAGTTATAGATTTTGCTAAAAATAAAAAAGTTCCTTTAGTTGCTTGTCAGGATGTTTATTATATAAATTCTGATGATAAAAAAGCTAGGGATATTTTAATGTCTATTCAAAGTTCTGGTTCTAGACATAGAAATGAAAATGAAGATTTTTCTTTTATTAACCAAGAAACTGCAAATAAATATTTTGAAGATACACCTGAAGCTTTAGAAAATATTCAGAAAATTGCGGACAAGTGCAATCTTGAAATAGATATTGATTCTTGGATATTCCCTGACATTGATATTCCTGAAGGAGAAACTTACGATTCTCAATTAAGAAAAACTACATATGCTGGATTTGAAAAAAGAGGAATTACAAAAACTCCAGAATTAGAAAAACGGGTTGAATATGAACTAGAAATTATTAAAAACAAAGGTTACTCTTCATATTTCTTAATTATCGCTGACTTAATTAATTATGCTAGAAGCGTTCACATCTTAACTAATACCAGAGGTTCTGCTGCTGGTTCATTAGTTTCTTATTTAAATTTTATTACAAAGGTAAACCCCATAGAATTAAAAATTCCTTTTGAAAGATTTATGAACCCTGGACGTCCAGGAATTCCTGATATTGATGTAGATATTGCCGATATCCGTAGAGATGATGTTATTGATTATTTAAGAGAAAAATATGGAAAAAAAGCAGTAGCTCAAATTGGAACTTTCGGAACAATGGCTGCTCGTGGTTCTGTGCGTGATGTAACAAGAGCTTTAGGACTTCCTTACGAACTAGGAGATAAGATTGCTAAATTAATCCCAATGGGTTCACAAGGTTTTCCTATGACAATAGACAGAGCTTTAGAAATGGAAAAAGATTTGCAAGAATTAGAAAAAAAAGATAAAGATGTTCAGGAAATTATAAAATACGCTAAGAAAATTGAAGGCTGTGCTAGACATATTTCTACACATGCTGCTGGTGTTTTAATCTCTCCTACCAGAGTAGATGATTACACACCTGTGCAATTAGATAAGGAAGGAAAAATTATTACTCAATATGATATGTATACAGGAAATCGTGACGGAGTAGTAAACTTACCTAAATTTGATATTTTGGGAATTAAAAACTTATCTATTTTGGCTAACGCTATTTATTTAGTGAAAAAACTGAGAGGAGTAGAAGTTGATTTAGATAATATTGATTTAGAAGACAAGAAAACATACGAGATGTTGGCTCGAGGAGAAACTCTAGGAACTTTCCAATTAAACGGGCAAGGAATGACTCAATATTTAAAAGAATTAAAACCTAAAACTATCTGGGATATTATGGCGATGGTAGCTCTTTATCGTCCAGGACCAATGGCTTTTATCCATGATTATATTGAAAGAAAGAAAAATCCAGGATTAGTTACTTATCTCCATCCAGAATTAAAGAATATTTTAGAGCCAACTTATGGGATTATCATTTATCAAGATGATGTCATGCTTATCGCTGTAAATTTAGCTGGTTATACTTGGGCTGAAGCTGATAAATTTAGAAAAGCAATGGGAAAGAAAATTCCTGAAATGATGCAAGAACAAAAAGAAAAATTCTTTAAAGGCTGTCTTGATCATGGGTTAGAAAAAAAAGTTATTGAAAGATTATGGTCAACGATTGAAACATTTGCAGCTTATGGTTTCAACAAAGCCCATTCAGCTTCTTATGGACGAGTAGCTTACGAAACTTCATATATGAAGGCTAACTTCCCTATTGAATATATGACAGCGTTATTAATGGCTGATTCAGGAGACACAGATAAAGTTTCTGAAATAATTTCCGAGTGTAAAAGATTAAAAATTGATGTACTTCCTCCAGACATTAATGAATCCTTTACAAACTTTACTATTGTTAAAAATGAAAATGGAGATGATGCTATTCGTTTTGGGTTAGAAACTATTAAAAACTTTGGAGAAGGAATTGCTAATGAAATAATTTCTGAAAGAAAGAAAAATGGAAAATTTGAATCGTTAACTAATTTCTTAGAAAAAGTCCAAGGAAGAAATTTAAATAAAAAATCTTTAGAAGCTTTAACTATGTGTGGAGCAATGGATAAATTAGGAGAAAGAAATCAAATAATTCAAAATATGCCCGAGTTATTAAAATATAATAAAGAATTTGCTCTAAAACCCAAAGAACAGGATTCATTATTTGGAGAAGATATTAGCGTCTCACAAATTACTCTTGAGAAAACAGAACCAGCTACTATAGAGGAAAAACTAGTTTGGGAGAAAGAATTATTAGGCTTATATATCTCAGGTCATCCTTTAGATAAATTTACTAAACAGCTCTCTAAAAGTAGAACTAGTTTAGGAAAAGTTAAAAAAGAAGCGATTGAAGGAATGGAAACTGTAGTTGCAGGGATAATAGAAGAATTTAAGATGGTTTTGACAAAAAAAGGAACCAAAATGGCTTTTGTTAGGCTAGCTGATTTTAGTGGGTCAATAGAAGTAGTTGTTTTCCCTAAGATATATGAGGAATTTGTGGAACTATTAGAAGAAGAAAAATGTGTAATGATTAAGGGAAAAATCTCCAAGAGAAATGACGAAACTTCATTAATAGCAGATAAGATTAAAGAACTTAAATAACTTCAAAATTAGATAAAATTCGAGGAAGTGAAAAAAGATTTTGGAGTTATTAAGTTTTTAAAGGTTATTTTTTTCTTGCCATAATACTTGCTCGGTGTTCTTCTTCGTATTGGATTATTTCCCATTCAGGAACTGTATAAAAAGACTCTAAAACACCTGCTTCAAAGATATAAGGAAGATTATTTCTCATATTTTGCATCATTTTTGCAACAAATATGTTAATTCCCCCACTTTCTGTGTGATTTTGCACCCAATCCATCAATTTTTGGATATCTGAATATTCTAAAAAGTGTAACAAGCCAATTCCGATAATCATATCAAATTTATCTGTAAGTTCTAAATCAAGTACATTAGAGTTAATTAGGGTTAACTTATCTTGGTAATTCCCTGCTTTTTCTTTTAAATTTTCTAATCCCTCCTTAGACATATCTACCCCTGTTACGTTAAAACCGTTTTTTAGAAGATAGATTGCATTTCTTCCATCTCCAACTCCAAGGTCTAAAACCTTTCCGTCTTTTTTTAGTGTTTTTATCGCTTCAACAACTAATGGCATAGGTTCATTACCAAATAATGCTTTGCCTTGTTTATACCTTGAATCAAATATATCGTTAAATTTATTCATACATTTATTATATCACAAGTAAAAACTCTCCTATAATATATCTTTTGATTTTAAATTTTAAACTGATATAATCATTCTAAATTTGGCTCTATCGTCTAACGGTTAGGACGTCGCCTTCTCAAGGCGGAAATTTGGGTTCGATTCCCAGTAGAGTCACACTTTTAAAACTCCTACTATTCCAGCCTGCCGGCAAAGGCAGGTTAACTGGAATAGTAGGAGTTTTAAATTATTATATTTAAAGATTTTAAACTTATTTCCTAAACCTCTCCTTTATTGAACAAGTTATTGTATTCATTTCATTATTATCTAATATTTTTAAACTGATTATCCAAACAACTATACCTGTTAGCCCAGACAATAAACCTTGTAAGAAAATTCCAAATAAAGTATTAAGGTCAAAAACATTATCCCAAACCTTTAATGAAAAATAAGCTACAATTCCCATAGCTAAAGAAGCTATACAAATTTGGAAAAAACCTCTTGATAAATCTTTTGATAAATACTGAAAGTCTTTCTGAATAAAAAAGTATAATAAGAAAATATTTATTATTGTGGCGATAGCAAAACTAAGAGGTAAAATAATTACCTGAATATTTGAAATATCTTCTATCTTTAACATAGTGCCTAATCCTGAAAGTAAAAACGGAAATATAGTAAAAAACCACTTAAAGAAGAAAGCTAAAGTTATAATGAAAATAGAAGAAAACATATTAATTAAAACAGGTCTTTTTGTTATTCCTGCAGCGTAGTAACCTCTTACAAAAAATAAAATTAAAGATTGTGCTGGAATAGAAATAGCAAAAAGAGCTAGACAAGCTGCTGTTAAACGAGTGTCTACCCAAGAAAATTCTCCTGACCCCAAAACAGTTCTTACTATCTGAGCTCTTAAAACAAAAAATAGAACCATCGCAGGAATAGTCCAAAATAAAATATGTTTAGCTGTTATCCCTACCTGTCTCATAAACTCTCCTTTTTTCTCTATAGATATTTTAGACAACATCGGAAAAGCTGCTGTGGTATAAGAAATACCAACAATACTTAAAGGAACAGCCTGAAGTGCATAAGAAAAACTAAAGATAGCCACGGAACCTTCTCGCATATAAGTAGCTATTGATATTAAAACTAATACAGCGATACTGCTAGACGAAACAGCTAAAGTACGGGGGAAAGATAATCTTATTATGTCTTTTATCCTCTCAAAATTTATTTTTAAAGTAAATTTAGGAATAAATTTTAATTTATAGATAGACGGTAATTGGATAATTAAATGGAGGAAAGCTCCTGTTATAACACCTAAAGCCAACCCAGAAATCCCCCATATAGGATAGTATAGAAGAATACCTAGAATTATACCTATATTATAAAGCAAAGGGCTTAGAGCATAAATAAAGAACTTATTTTTAGTTTGAATAATACTTGTAAAGAAATTAGATAACCCTAATAGAATTGGAGACAAAAGCATTATTCTAGAAAGCAGAACTACCTGATCTAACATATCAGTAGAAAAACCTCCAAAAACAAAAGAAGTAATTTTAGGCATAAGGAAAAAAGCTATAACTGAAACAAATAAAATCAAAACTAAGAAAACCGAAAAAACTTCACTCATAAAATTTCGAGCCTTATCCATATCTTTTTCTTGAGATAAGAAAGGAATCAATACTGAGATTGAAACAACAGAGGCAGTTGTAATGAAAATAAAATCAGGGATTCTAAAAGCAGAATAGTAAATATCTAGAATTTCTCCTGCTCCAAATGTATGAGCTAAAATCCTATCTCGTAAAAGAGCTAGAAGTTGAGTTAAAAAAGCAGAAAAACTCAAAATATAAGCGGCTTTATGAAGCCCACTTATATCTTTATCTAAAAAATTGAAAACTCTCTTTATCACGATATTTTAAATTTCCTCATTAAGAATTAAATCTTCCTCCATCTCTTCATCATTTATCTCTTCTATTTGAATTGATTCAGGTTCTTGTTCAAATCCATAAAACGGAGAGCTTCCTGCTTCTATATTAGCTAAAATAATTTTAATAGTTTCATTATCAGGAATTAAATATTCTAAATCTTTAAATTGAGCCACAGCATTATCTCTTTCTCCTATCGCATTATAAGTTAATCCTAATAAATATTTAGCATCAATACTATAAGGACTTAAAATTACAGATCTTTCAAGAGAAGCTTTGGCTTTTTCAAAATCATTTTTATCATAATTTAAAATTCCCAATTGTAAAAATACTTGTGAATCATTTGGAGTAACCGAAGCTAATATTTCTATTACTTGTGTTCCTACTTCAGTATTCCCTTCTGCAAATTCTAATTGAGATAATAAATAATAAGCTTCTGAGTAATTATTTTTCATTTGAATAGCCATTCCAATATATTCTCTAGCTTTTTCAGTATCTCCATGAGTAATTTCTAAATTAGCTAAATCTAAAATTAATAATGGATTTGTAGGATTTAATTTTATAGCTTCTATATAAGTTTCCAAAGCTTTTTCATAAGCTCCTTCTAATTGCAAAGGAATTACTGCTGAATAAAGTTTAGCTAAATTGACCCAATTTAAGTAATTATCAACATCTAAATAAACAGCCTTTTCTGCAGCCGCTAAAGTAGAGCTGAAAGTAGTTTGAAATTGTTCTCGTAAAACTTCATCATCAATATCCTCTTGATTTAAGATGTTTTGCAATTGCACTAAATTCAAATCTGTAAGATTCCTAAAATAAAAATCATTAGAGTCAGTTATTATCGCGTTAATTATTAATTGATAAGCCTTACCAAAGTCTTGTTCTATATTGATTGCAACCAAAGCTCTATTAAACTGTGTTGAAGCTATCACTCTTTTAGTAAACAAAAAGCCCCAGAAAAGAGAAGCTCCTAATATAGCGATTGTTGTCACAATTAATATAGCACTTTTTATTTTTGAAGACTTCACAGGAACTTCAATTATTTTTACAAGTTTATTTTGATTTAAGAAGGATAACAAAACACCTAAAATCAAAAATGTTAATCCTAAAATAGTTATTCCAGGAATATAAAAAATCAGAAATAGAATTAAATATACCGATAACAGGAATAGAGACAATGCTACAAAATGGTTAATCTCGTCTTTCCTTGAAATCATTATTAACCTAAACCCTAAATACATAAATACTATTATAAATAAAACCCATGATACAAAACCCAGCAGTCCAACAGTAACTAATGAAGAAATTATAAAGGAATTTCCTGTATTAAAATCTATATTCCAAAACTCACTTGTGTTAACTCCTTGAGGTTTATAAGCCACCCATTGATTTACAAATTTACTTGGACCTGCTCCTAATATAGGGTTTTCTTTTAATGTAGGTTTAGCAATATCTAATGTACTAGCAATAGTTGGTTGTACTTCTAGATTAGAAGTATTAAGTAATGAAGGTAATATTCCTCCTATTTTTCCTTGGAATAAAATAAAAATCAAAGTTATAAGAAAAACATAAATTGACGGTTTTTTATATAATTCTTTCAAATTAAATTTACTTAAAATTAAATTATAAATAATCAAGAACAAAGAAATTATTCCTAAAAATATCCAAATTAAATTAAAATTAACTAGCCAAATAAATAATAACGAAATAACCATTAAAACGATACTAGAAATTTTTATTATTTTATTTTTCCCTAAATACTCATTTGCAATTAAGTTAATAATTACGATTAATCCAAAAAAGATACCTAATTCATTCCAATTTCCTACTAAATTAGATACAGATGAATTAAGAATATTAAAAGATAAAAATTCTGGCCCTAAGATAAACCTTAAGCTATGGAAAATTATTGTTATTACTGCAGATATCATCAATCCTGTATATAAGTAAAGAACTTGTTTTTCAGTCTGAAAAGCTTTCGCGGAGAGAAACATCAATATAAATAAAGTGGCTATAGTCACAAAAGAGCTGACCTCAAAAGCAACTCCTAACAACCCAAAAAGAATTGATCCTGAGAAAAGAGCTGACAATAAATAAACAACAGGTACTAAAACTGCCAAAATCACTAAAATATTTTTAGAAAGAAAGAAGTTTCTATTTTTTATTCGATCAAAAGACCAAAAAATAAATAACAAAATAACGGCCAATGACAGAATAATATTTTTAGATGCCCAAAAAGAAATTGTTTCTACCGGAATAATAAAAATTGGTAATAAAACTGCCAAAATCAATCCAATTACAAAAGGTATTCCTTGCAAAAAAGATTTTAATTTATTTAAATTTGTCATTGTTTTTGTTACTTATTAATAAATAATAATATTTTATATATTATAAGCTTTCTATCCAGTTTTTACTAATAGATTAATTGTTTATAACTAAAATCACTTTAGAGTTACTTATGAGTTAAATCCTCAAATAAAAAATTGTTAATTAAAAATCCCCCTATATAATTGTATATTATATAGGGGGATGTTTTTAATTTATTTCTCAATATACGTTTGTTTTAATGTTCTCGTGCTCTAGTGTTTTAATGCTCTTAGCCAATAAGAGCTATTACCATACCTATAATAGCAAAAATAATACTAATTACCCAATAACGCATAACTACTTTGTAACTAGGCCACCCAAGTGCTTCAAAATGATGATGTATAGGTGCAACCAAAAAAACCTTTTTCCCTCTTATTTTTTTTGAACTAACTTGAATTATATTAGAAAAAACTGTTATAAGAAGCGGAAAAGCAATAATAGGTAAAACTAAAACTTGCCCGGTCAAGAAAGCTACTACAGTTAAAGTCACTGTTAGCCCTAAAATTCCTGTTTCTGACATGTAAAAACGAGCAGGAGGAATATTAAACCAAAGAAAAGCCAATATCCCCCCAACAATAACTGCACAAAAAGCAGCTAAGTCTATTTGATTTTGAAAAAATGCAATTCCAGCATAAGCTGAAAAAATAGATGCCATCACTCCTCCTGATAAACCATCTATTCCATCAATAACCCCACTAGCAAAAAGAGAAAGCATTACCAGCATAAAGAAAGGGATAAAAAACAATCCTAATGTCCACACTCCTATAAAAGGAACTGAAACCGAAGAAACACCTAATTTAAAATAAAACCAAATTGCTCCAATAAAAGCTATCCATAAAACAATTAGAATTCGTGTTCTCAAAGGTAAACCCCCCGCCACATACTTACCTTTTCCAGATATAACTAAAATATCATCAAATAAACCAACCAATGAACCCGCAATTAAAGTAAATAACGGCAACCATGTCTGCCCTCTACTCATAAAATCCATTTTTTGTGTGAATTCAGAAGGAAACATCCATGACAAAAACCAAAAAATAAAAATGGTAATTAAAACACTCGCCCAAATAACAATTCCTCCCATTCTAGGAGTTCCTGTATCTTTTTCTTTATGCAATTTATTAAAAATAGGAGTTCCTCCTCCACCTAAACCTTTCTGTTTTCCAGAAACCTTTTTCCACATTTTATGTTTATATAAATAATGAGTTAACAAAGGAGTGATGGCTAAACCAACAAAAAAAGAAATTATCCACGGCGCAAATATTTTTACTACATCTAATGTCATGATTTTAGTTAATTAAGAGTTATCATTGGAAAAATTTTCTACACTTGTCCAAAACAATTTTTCCATATCATTAAAACGATCTTCTTTTGTAGACCCTAATATAGAAATAATTATATTATGCCCAATACCAATATCAAAAGCCATAATTAAATTTCCTCCTGCTAAATCAGTAAAGCCTGTTTTTGATGCTAAAACTCCCGGTAATTTATCTATGATTAAATTTGTATTTTGTATTTGATGAGTCGAAAAATTAGAATATAGTAATTGTTCTTTTTGAGTACTAGCTTCCAACAAATTAGAATTTTCTTTCAATATATTTTCTAAAAGAATAACAACGTCTTTAGCTGATCCGTATGCTCCACTAACACCTTCGTTAACATCTAGCCCTGATTCATTAAGGAAAAAAGATTGAACCATCCCTAATTCTTTAGCCTTATTATTCATCTCGTCTATAAAATTTTCTTGAGGTAGTTTTTGGTTTAAAGGGTTTACTATGGAAGCTAAAGCATTTGCTCCATCATTTGATGAAGACATCAAAACAAAATCAATCATATCAACCAAAGTCCATATTTCGCCTGAAATTAGACCAGCATCTCCATCTTTTATTAAATTTTCGTCTTTTATAGTTAAGGAAAGATTATCCTTTAAATTATTTGAAGCAATATAAACTGTCATTAATTTAGTTAAAGAAGCTAACGGTAATTGCATTTCTCTATTTAATGAAGCAATAATTTCTTGCTCTTTTACATCCCAAACCAAATAAGCTTTGGCTGACAAAGCTAGTTTTTCAAAATTATCAGACTGTTTTACACCAAGAACTTGAGTTAAATCTGCTTTTTGGAGAAGAGATTTTTCATACTGAAGATTAAAGTATAAAACAGCTTGAACTCCCATATAAAAACCAAAAGATACTAAAATTAATCCTAATATTCCCAATACCTGTTTTTTTGTTAAATTAATGGCTATATTCATCCCGTTAGAGATAATTTATTAAAAGTATCTCTAACGGGACAAGTCCCTTACTTTTAATAAATAATCTTAAGTTTAATTGGTAATCTTTTTAATTTTCTATTTTTTCTTCGTTAATATTTATTTCTTTATTTACTTCATCAAACTCAGGCATATCTTCAATTTTTGAGATACCCAAAAATGATAATAATTTTATAGAAGTTTTGTACAAATAACTTCTTGAATCATCAGAATTTTCAACCTTTTCTATTAAACCTCTAATATGTAAATTTCTTAAAATAAAGGTGGAACTGACTCCTCTAATATAATCTATCTGAGCTCTTGTAATAGGTCCTTTATACAACACTATCGCTAAAGTTTCAAGAGAGGCCTTAGTTAAATCTTTATCTATTTCATCTTTTTTTAATACTCCTATTATACCAGAAATATCAGGAGAAGTTCCTAAAGATACTGTGTCGTCACTAATTATTAAAATTAATCCTCTTTTTTCTAAATGTGTACCCAATATCAATAAAGCTTCTTCAATTTCATTTGAATTTTTATTTAAAATTTTACTTAATTTAATTTTTGAAACAGGTTCCCCACTAAAAAATAGAACTGCTTCAATTTGTGCGTCTAATGTTAACATAATATATTAGTTAAAAGTCCATAAAGTGAAAAATTTGCTCTGCAAATTTTTCTTGTTCATTTTTAATTTTGGTTGTAATTTGGTGTATCTAATTTTTGAGTATTCATATTAATATCTCCAAATTGGTTATCTTGATTTACATTTATTGCCCCTTGTTTTACTAATTCTAACATGGCTAGAAAACTAAGAACAATATTTACTTTTTTTTCTTTTGAAAAATTATCTACAGAGTTTAACCCTGAAAATTCTTTAAATCCCATTTTTAAAGAAGATTTTATTCTCTCACTCAAATTATCAATTATTTCTTCAAGAGAGATTGCCTTATCTACAACAGTTTTAGGTATATTTATTTTTTTTGGAATTTGTTTAACTACATTCTTAATTAAAAATAATAAATTTTCTTTTTGTATTTTCACATCAGGAGAAAAAATAATTTCTCTTTTTCTTTTTAATTGACGAGAAAAAATAATCTTTTTACCAAAAGCTTCACTTATATTGATACTTAATCGTTTTATCTTTTTATATTCTTTTAGACGATCTTCTAAATCTTCAATTCCCTGTTCCTCTTCTTTTGTTAAGTCTAAATCAGGAAGTAAAGACTTAGATTTTATTAACATCAAAATAGAAGCTACTAGAATAAAGTCAGCAGAAGATTTTATTGAAACTTTTTCAGCACTTTCCAGATAATTTATATAATCATCTGCTATTTGTGACAAAGATACATCACTTATGTGCATTTTTTTACTTTCAATCAAATTTAGAAGTAAATCTAATGGTCCTTGAAAAATTTCTGTTTCTATCTTATATCCTTCTTTTCTTAACATTTTTTAATTATACAATATAAGTTCATTTTATATAACTAAAAATGTGTAAAACAAAAAACTAACATCGTATTGATGTTAGTTTTTCTTTAAAATAAAAACTTTTATTTTATTGATTTTGGGAAAGTCTTTGTCCTTGTCCTCTCACACCTCTTTGAGAACCATCTTTAAGACCATTTCCTTTTGATCCAAAACCTCTTTCTATACCTAAGTCTTCCATGATAGCTTGAGCTCCTTCAAAATCTCCAGCTTGTCTTAACTCATGAGCTTCGGCAAATTGAGCAAAGTTTTCTTCAGTCATTTGAGCCATTCTCTCTGTATATCTCTCTTCACCTAAACCTGTTCGTTCTTCAAATCTTTGATCCGCAAAAGCAATCCAATCTCCATAATTTCCGTTTTCAAAAACTTCAGTCATTTGAGCTTGGTGTTCTTCTGAAAAACCTTTTCTTGCTCCCCAATCTTCTGAGTCAGCAAAAGCAGTACTAATTCCAGCTGTTAATATTAATGTGAGAACAGCTAACCCAACAATTTTTTCTTTATTCATAATAATAATTTTGTGTTTAATGATTAATAATGGATATCCTGTATCTATTATTACGACAAAATTAATTTTTTCTTTCAATTATTATAAAACTAAATCTCTTAAAATTCTTCCTTGCATCATTGGTCTAGCTTTTTGCATATGCAAATTCATTTTTTCTAAGATATCCTTTTCAATTACTCCTTTTTTTAGCATATCTCTAGGGTTATCAAAAGGTCTAACCATATCAGCATAAAAACATTTATCTAAACAATTATCATCTATAATTTTTCCTCTTATTTTTATTTTAGAAGAATCTTCAAGAATAAAATCTGGAACAATTTCTAAAATATCTTCTGACAAAATAATTTCCCAAATATCTCCGTTCTGATCTTTTAATTTTAAAACATATTCATCTAAGGATTCTACTGACCCTGATAAAAATCCTTCTTCTGGCCTTTGCCATAAATTAATATTAGCATCTACCATAGAATGATAACGAGGAGGTAATTTTTGTATCAAATTTCTATCAAGAGATGCAGCTACCCCGAGATTGTAAAAAGTAATCCCTAACAAAAAACTAATCAAAATTACTCCTCCGATAATCATTTGTAGATTATACTTATAAGCTTTTTTTGTATTTTTTACATTGATATAAGCAATTATGGTAAATAACCCCAAGAAAACTAACCAAAAATAAGGTAGCGTAACTATAATAAATTTTGTTAAACCACCACTTAATTGCATATACAAATCCCAATCATTATTTAAAAGCGTGTGAAGTATTATAGAAAAAGTTAGTCCACCAATAATAACTGCTAATACAAAAGCCCCCCAGAAAAAACTATTTTTTAACACAAATTCCCATTTAGGTGTTGGTTCAACCCCCTCCTGTTTTATTTTTTCTATTATTTTTTGACTTAAATTTTTCATATTATATAATAATTAAATTTTTATATTTTGATCTTCTATTATTTGAGAAAATTGTTTCTTGGCTCTATTTAATAAAGTCGCAACTGTTCCTTCAGGCTTCTTTAGAATATCAGAAATTTCATTATAATTATTCCCCTCCATAAATCTTAAAATCAAAACTTCTCTATACCTTAAATCCATTTTATTCAAAATTAAAGAAATGTTTTTTTTCAAATCCTCTAAATTAAACTCTTTTTCTATATCTAACTCATCTGCAATATTTTTAATAAACTCTCCATCAGTATCAAAAGAAATAACTTTTGCTTTGTTTTTAAATTTTCGGTAATTTGAAATTACCTCATTATGACTAATTCTATAAATCCAAGATGAAAATTTTAAAGATGTATCAAAAGCATTCAGATTTTTATAAACCTTTATAAAAATATCCTGCAATACATCTTCAATTTCATCTTTATCTAAATTGGAAATTCGTGAAATATATCTAGTTAATTTTTCTTCGTATCTTCGTACTAAAAGTAAAAAATAATCTTGATCTTTCAGGGCTAATAGCACCAATTCCTCATCTGTTTTTTCATTAACAGCTTTAAACATATTTATCATTATACTATATTACGAAAAAATTAATTTTTTCTTTCAATTGACAACGTAATCTCATTCAGGCATCATATTGGTAGTTGTTATATAAAAATAGATTTAATATAAATTTTAAATTTACCCAAAGGAGGAAAAAATGATTACATTAGGAATAGTTCCAGATTATCAGACCCTACAAAAATTAGCCGTAGAAAATAATTGTTGCGAAAAATGTTTTTCTGAACTAGTAAATGGAATATGTCCTTTTAATTGTCAACACAGACCTCTAAGACTCCTGAAAAAACCTTCAATTTTACGAAAAAACCGAAGAAGGAGATGCCTCGCAAAACCAAAAATTGTAAAAAAATCTGTTTAACCCAAATAAAAAGCCGTCTCTTTTGAGATGGCTTTCTTTTTTTAATAACAACACTCCAAGCACTGTTATTCTTTTTCAGGTTTTTCTATTAGAAGAGGATCTATTTCAGTTGAACCCCCAGTAATTCTATAAATATCTTTATCAATTTTTCCTAATTCTTTACGAGAAGTATTAAAATGGTTAACTGTAGTAGAAAGAGAAGCTCCTAATTTTGTGTGGTAATTATCATAAGCTTTTATATGTCCTTGTAATTTTTCTACATTCTTGATTATCTCTTTTGCAGACTCTTCTACTTTAAATGCCTTAAATCCTTGCAAAATTGTGCTTAAATAAGCCACAAAGGTTGTAGGCGAAACAATGATTACCTTTCTATCCCTGTAAGCGTATTCAATCAATGATTTTGTGTTTACTTTGATTGAACCTACTTCATTGACTAGTAAATCATAATAAATGGCCTCTGCTGGAATATACATAATTGCAAACGGCAAAGTTCCCTCTTTAATTTTTATATATTTTGCAGTCTCATCAATTCTCTTTTTTAAGTCATTTGTAAATTCTTTTTCTAAAATAAGTTTTTTATCTTCATCATCTTCATTTACAATTCTATTATAATTATCTAGTGAAAATTTAGCGTCCACAGGAATAATTCCGTCTTTGGTGTATATAACGGCATCAACAATATCCCCATCTTCAAATGAATACTGCATTTTATATTCTGTAGGTGGAAGTATATTGCTCAAGATTAAATCTAAACCAGCTTCTCCTAAATTCCCTCTTTGTTTCTGATTTTTTAAAACTTTTTCCAAATTCTGTAATTGTTCAGTCATTCCAAAAACCTGTTTATTCGTTTCTTTAATTTCTGTCATTTTTTCTGTAATATCTTTTATCAATTTTTGAGATTCTCCAAATTGAGTTTTAACTGAATCAGCCATTAATTTTGAAGACTCCCCTATTTTAGAATCAAGAGTTTTATTTAACTCATTCATTTGATTTTGCAAAAGCAAGAAAGATTTATCATCTTCTTTATCTTCTGGCTTCTCTAAACCCTTTTTAATCAAACTATAAATAAACCACAAAAAAGCCCCGTTTAAAACAACAAATAAAGCTATAATTAAATAAATAGTAGTTGAACTCATTAATATAAGTATAGAGTAGTAAGTATTAAGTATCAAGTCACCTCATGGGCAACCCACTAATGAGACAGGTAGGTACTAAGTATTTTTTATAACTATTACTACTCCATTTAAATGGAGTAGTAATAGTTATAATTATAGTGCTTAGAGTATTGTAATTACATACTTAAATAAAATAGTGTAATCAACCTGCCTTTGCTAGCAGGTAGACTAAATTATTGTTATGTAGGTTACTGCAGTAATTGATAGAAAAAATAATTACAGCGCTCCAAGCACTATAAACAATTAAAGATAAAAAAACAGGCGCTTAAGGTTTTAACAAAACCTTAAGCGCCTTTCTTGTTACCCAAAATCAATTCCATCTTCAATTGCTCTTTCTTTATTAGGACAGTCTTCAAGAATAGCATCCAATATTAAATTACAATAATACTCAGTTTCTTGAAAATTAACACTCTTTTTTCCCATAGCATAGAGGAAACAAGCAAGAATTGAGTTAGTAGGAGCTAAATGGGAAGAATTTTTTTTACAAACAGAGACCTTAAATCTGAAAGCTCCTAGAAAAAACAAAGGTTTCTTTTTTTTAAAAGAGGACATCGCCAGCAAAAGATTTCCCAAAAAGTATCACAATAACCGCACCAAGAAACAACACTCAAATCATCAAAACCAGAACTGCCAGAAAAATGTTCTTCTTTTTTAACCTTTTCAAGTATTGATACCCATTTTTGAGCAGAGAACAACCAATTTGCATAAGAAATATTATGAACTTCTGTAGTCCCCATTTTCTCCTCCTTTTTTATTTAAACCTATTTGTTAAAAGACAAGTTAAATTTAAAAACAAATCTATCAACAAACATACCACAATTATTAAATTATGTAAATAAATACTCAACATTTCTTATTATGGTTTTATTGATAATACCATAATAAGAATAAACTCTTACTTTTAAAGCTTAACATAACTAATCCTCGGCTCTGCTTGTCCGCCGATGAGGAGGATTGAGCCGAGGATTAGTGAATTGTCTTTCATCTAAATTATAAATAATTAGCTAAACAAAAGTTTTTTTAAGCTTAAACTTTTAGACGGAATATCCCCGTATATATTTATTTTTTTCTGTCCGGGATAAAGTATTAAAATAAATTTTACAATTATATTTACAGGAGGGACAAAGATTAATAAAGCTATTATTCCTGGATAACCCATATCGTGAAATCGTTTAACAACTAAAGAGAATAAAATAAATAAAAATATAGGGATACTTAATACCCCTATAAAATAGGCTAAACTAAAATTACCACCAATATCACTTACTACGAAACGTATTATAAAAATAAATACAACAAAACTTATAAACACTCCTATAGACCTAAATAAATATTGCATTCTATTTATCCTACCTTTAAACAAATTACTAATTTTTTCTTTTATCATAACGTTTTTATTAATTTTTTAATAATATTTTTAATTTAATTTATAAAAATTGCACTAAGCTTTCTTTAAGAAGAAAAAATATTTAGCACCTTCAATTAAAAGTAAGTTAAAGATTCCTAACAGAAGAATAATTCCAAAATCAAAAGAATTTAACGAAACAGTCTGTAAAATAAGTTGCAAAAAAGGAGCATATATACCAGCCAAAATCATTAGGAAACTTAAAGTCCAAGCAAGAATTAAGAATTTATTAGATAAAATATCTATTTTCCAAATGGGCTTGTGCAAAGATTTAAGAGAAATCGCAAACAACAAAGAATCAATAGAAAGAGCTACAAACATAATAGTACGAACTTCTGCTAACGGTAGATCTAATTTGCTTAAAAAGTAATAAAAAGCAATCAAGAAAGTCCCCGTAATAACAGCAATCATTATTACCATATTTTTTAACCGAGGAGTTAAAATTTCAGAATTATAAAGCTTATCCTTTACTGTCTTTTTATAGTGTTCTTTTGGTTCAAATACAAAAGCGAAATTCATAAAACCTTCCTCAACAATATTTATCCATAAAATTTGAGACGCTAAAACAGGCAAAGGTAACCCTAATATCAAAGATCCACCAATGATAAAAACTTCTGAAAAAGATGTTGATAAGAGATAAGCTACAATCTTTTTTAAATTATCAATAATTCTACGACCTTCTTCAACAGCAAAAACAATTACTGAAAATGAATTGTCTAACAAAATTAAATCTGCTGATTCTTTAGCAACTTCAGTTCCACTTTCCACAGCAATTCCAACATTAGCATTTCTTAGAGCTGGGGCATCATTTATTCCATCTCCAGTCATTGCAATAATCTCTCCATTTTCTTTTAGTATTTTTGAAATCCTTAGTTTTTGATTGGGGCTCATTCTAGCAAAAACACTTACTCCCTCTAAAACTTTCTCTAATTCTAAATCATTTAATTCTTCAATATCTTCTCCTCTTAAAACCTTTCCTCCAACTTTTATAATACCAACTTCTTCAGCAATTTTCCGAGCTGTTCCTTCATTATCTCCGGTTAACATTATAGTTCTCACCCCTAATTCTTTTGTTGTTTTCAAAGACTCCTTTACCCCCACTCTAACAGGGTCATTAAAAGCAAGAAGGGCTGTAAAGACTAACCCTTCTAAATCTTCATTAGAAATTTTTTCTAAATTAACCTCTTTATAAGCCTGAGCTGTTACTCTCATTCCTGAGTTAGTTTTTTCTTCTAAAATTTCAGAAAAATACTGTCTATCTTTTTTTGTTATTTTTCTTTTCTCTCCATTTTCAAAAATATATTGAGATTTTTCTAAAATGATTTCAGGGCGACCATTTATATAAATTCTATTTTTTGAAGTATTACTTTCATTTAGAGAAGCGGCATATCCATTTTTTGAAGAAAATAATAACAAATCAATTCTTTTATTTTCAGATTTTAATTCTTTTTGCGAAATACCTACTTCTAATCCTGCTGATACTATAGCTTTCTCTAGAGGACGCCCTTGAACAATAACCTCCCCTTCTTCTCCTAACTCTACGAACGCATCTGAACCTAAAACAGCCATTCTTAAAGCTTCTAAATTATCATCTTTTTTCTTTGTTAAGGTAATAACATCAACTAATTTCATCTTTGCTTCTGTAATTGTTCCTGTTTTATCAGTCAAAATTACTGAAACATTCCCTAAAGTTTCTGAAGCTAATAGATTTTTTACTAAACCACCCTTTTTTAATATCTCCTTCATTCCGACAGCCAAAACAGCAGTAGTAGCCACAGGCAAACCCTCAGGAATAACAGCAATAGCTATAGCAATAGACATTAAAAACATTTCAACATAAGGTTCTCCTTTAGATATTCCTAAAATAAATATTAAAACGATTGCTACTAAAACTAAAATTGCTAAAGAGCGAACCAATTTATCCATCTTCTTTTTCATTGGAGTTATTTTTTCATAATCAGCTAAAGATTTTGAAATTTCTCCTAATTCAGTTTCCTTTCCTGTACTTACAACAATTCCTTTTCCATATCCAGCAGAAATAGAAGTTCCCATCCATAACATATTAATTTGACTAGTTAAGGGCAAATCTTTGTCTTCTAAGGCTTTTGATTTTTTGATAACTCCTATCCATTCCCCTGTTAAAACCGCTTCGTTAACCAATAAATTCTTAGATTTTACCAAACGAATGTCAGCAGGAACATAAGCTCCAGCACTTAAGACAACTAAATCCCCAACAACTAAATCCTCTACAGGAATAATTCTTTGTTTACTTCCTCTTATAACTGTTGCTTTTTTATGTTGAGCTGTGTTCAATTTTTCAAAAGCTTTATCAGCTTTTTCTTCTTGTATGATTCCAACAATTAAATTTATTATTACAGCTAAAAAAACTACAGTTGCGTCTAAAACTAAACCTAAACCTAAAGCTGTGGCTCCAGCAAGTAACAGAATAAAATTAAAAGGATTTTTTATATGAATAATAATTTTTTTAATAAAAGAGGTTTCAATTTCTTTTACTAAAATATTCTCTCCATATATTTTTCGGTTTTCTACAACTTGCCGAGAATTTAAACCCTCTTTTAAATTAGTTTCTAATTTTAATTCTAATTCTTTGGGTTTAAGGTTATAACAAGCACTTTTTAAATTTAATAACATAACTATAATTTTAACATAAATTAATTTAAAGTTATGCTATACTTTTATTATATAAATCTAAATTAAATAAATTTATGAATATAGAACAACAAATAAGAGAAGAATTAAAAGAATCAATGAGAAACCATGAAGAAACTCGTTTATTAGTATTAAAAAGTCTTTTATCAGGCTTTACTAATGAATTAGTAGCTTCTGGAAAAACTCCACAGGATGAAATTACTGATGAATTGGCCTTAACTGTAATTAAAAGAGCGGTTAAACAAAGAAAAGACTCTATTGAGCAATTTAAAAAAGGTGGAAGAGAAGATTTAGTTGTAATAGAAGAAGCTGAATTAGAGATTCTAGGAAAATATTTGCCTGAAATGATGAGTGAGGAAAAAATTAAAGAAATAGCTGAAGCAAAAAAATCGGAAATGGGAGTAGATGATGTTTCTAACCTGCCTGCCGGCAAGGCAGGAATGGGAATTTTAATCGGTGCAATAATGGGAGAAATTAAAAAAACTGGCGAAGATGCTGATGGCGCTTTAGTCAAAAAAACCGTAGAAGAACTTTTTAAATAATAGTAGACATCGTAATAGTAGACATCGGATGTCTACTATTTAAATAAAAAGAAAACCACTCAGCAAAAGTGGTTTTCTGTTGAGCGGTAGATATTTAAGGCCACTTTTTCTTTGTTTCTTCAAAAAGTGCAACGAGACGATTTACGTTATCTTCAGTAAGAGTCCAGAAAACGTCATTCATGAAATAAAACCAAACATCTGTGTCGTTATAACACTCAAATAATTCTTGAAGATGAGCCACCTCTTCAATAACATCATAAAAACCTATAATTTGTCTTAGAAATAATTTCCCCTCAGCACAATTTAAAAAACCC